>RFST01000015.1 GCA_009923855.1 Actinomycetota bacterium | reverse complement strand
TCGTCGACGGTGTGATCTCCTATGCCAAGTCTCAAACCTTGGGGCCGTTGCGAGGTGCGGGTCGGTGGCTGGCATTTGGTGCAGCCGGTGCCGTGATGAGTGGGCTGGGGGCAATCCTGGTCCTGCTGGGTGTGCTGCGTCTCGTGCAGACCGAATGGTCGTCGGTGTCAGGGCCCGACTCGGGTTGGTCGTGGATCCCCTATCTCATCGTGTTGGTTGTCGGCGGGGTCCTTGTGGCCGTGACCGTGAGCCGCATCAATCGCTCATATCTCGATCGTCCGTCGACAGGGGAGGACCGCTGATGAACGACACCGCACACGAGGACGTATCCAAGGACGATCTCCGAGCAACGCTGCAGTCGTTCCAGGATGGATTGCGCGGACAGGTCGAGGACCGGCGCTCGATGCTGGTCACCGTCGGCGTTGTCGTCGCCGTGAGCCTGGTCGTGGTCGCGTACCTGTTGGGACGGCGTGGAGGTCGTAAGCGCTCGACGCTGGTCGAACTCAGGCGTCTATGACCCGGATCGGCGCGCTCCGTCCCGAGCGATTGTGGCGCACAGCTCTCCGTCGTGGCTTTCTTGGTGGAAATGGCCCATGGCGCGCGATTGGCGTTGCCGTGCTGTTGGCCCGAGGTGCTCGAAAGGCAGTGCGTCGTGAACCTGAGGTGATCGCCACCGAGCGACTCCGGGTGGGAGAGGGTCTCTCCGTTCGATCGGTTCGGAGGCGGCGACGTTGATTGTCCGACTCCGCCAGCCTCGTCGCGAGGTGACGGTGCGCGGGGGTCGCGTGGCACATCGGGTGCTCGAAGATCTCGGTTTGGCGCCCGCAGGCCACCTGATCATCCGTAATGGGACGCTCGTACCATCGGACACCATGCTCGACGACGATGACGTGATTGAGATCCGTCCCGTGGTCTCAGGCGGCTGATCATGTCGAAGTGTCGTTCCTGTCGAGCACCTGCAGTCATCGACCTGCCCCGTCACAATGCCAATTTCTGCGCGGAGCACCTCGAACAATTGTGTCGACGCCAGTTCCGCCGTGCGGTGGACGACTTCGAGATGTTCACCACGGAGGACCGCATTCTGGTTGCGGTAAGTGGGGGCAAGGATTCGCTTGCGCTGTGGGATCTTCTGGTCACCGAGGGCTACGACGCCGTTGGGCTCTACATCGGTCTGGGCATCGGCCGATACAGCGACGAGAGCCACGTGATCGTTGACGCCTTCGCTCGTGACCGAGATCTTGAGCTGATCACCGTCGATCTCCGTGCCGATCATGGTTTCGATGTGCCAACCGCGGCGCGGGTCACCGACCGGGTGCCGTGTTCATCCTGCGGCCTGTCCAAGCGCCACATCTTCGATACCGCTGCGCGCGAGGGTGGTTTCGACGTGGTCGTCACCGGTCACAACCTCGATGACGAGGCGGCAGTGCTCTTCGGCAATGCCCTTCGCTGGGATGTGGAGTACCTGCGCCGACAGGCGCCGGTCCTTCCTGCGCGGCACGGGTTTCCTCGGAAGGCAAAACCGCTCGTGCGTCTCACCGAACGAGAGATGGCAGCGTGGTGTGTGATTCGCGGCATCGACTACGTGGTGGAGGAGTGCCCGATGGCGATTGGCAACCGGCACCACATGTACAAAGAGGCGCTCGCCGTAGTGGAAGCGACGTCGCCCGGCAGTACCGCAGCGTTCTACCTTGGATTTCTTGAGCGTATGGCGCCGCTGATCGCACATGACGAGGACACCGATGCTCCGGCGCCCTGCCGTATGTGTGGCTCTCCGAGTGGCGCCGCCGATGCAGTATGCGCCTTCTGTCGCCTCGCGGATCGAGCTGGTGCTGTACAACCGGTGCCGGTCGAACTTGTTCTGGGTCGCGGAGCGCGACGCCGTTACGTTGAGCAGTGGGGCGCATCTGCCCTGATGGAGGGTGATGGTCATGGCGGGTCGTGAGGGTCCATTTGATGTCGGTGAGCGCGTGCTATTGCTCGATCACAAACGGCGGCGATACCTGGTGACCCTCGCCGAGGACGGGGAATTCCACTCCCATGCAGGCTTTGTGCCCCATGCCGACATCATCGGATCAGCTGAAGGCATCGTCGTCCGCAGTACTCGTGGCGCGGAGTACACGGTGTTGCGGCCCACGTTGGAGGACTTCGTGTTGGAGATGCCGCGCGGTGCGCAGGTGATCTACCCGAAAGACCTCGCGCCGATCTGCATGCTGGCCGATATCAGCCCCGGAGTGCGCGTACTCGAGTCAGGCGTTGGTTCTGGTGCTCTTTCGATGACCATGCTGCGCGCCGGCGCCCACATCACCGGGGTCGAGGTGCGAGAGGACTTCGCGAACCGGGCGCGCGCAAATGTCGCCGCTTTTCTCGGTGAGGAAGCACTCGAGGCCTATGACGTGCGCCTCGGTGATGCCTATGAGGGGCTACCAGATGACATCGGTCCTGTCGGTCGAGTCGTGCTCGACCTTCCCGAGCCGTGGAGAGTTGTGCCGCACGCCGAGAAGGTGCTGATGCCTGGCGGCATTCTGGTGGCCTACACCCCGTCGATCACTCAGGCCGCCCAGACGCGAGAAGCGCTGAAGGGCCGGTGGGTGGAGTCGCGCACGCTCGAAGTGCTGCACCGCGGCTGGCACGTTGATGGCCAAGCGGTACGACCCGATCATCGCATGGTGGCGCACACGGGATTTCTCACTGTGGGGCGCTTCCTCGGAAAGGGTCGCGGTTCATCGACATCGTGACCGTGCGATGCGCTTGGCATCGCACGGGCTGCTGGACACGTCCGACAGCACGACAGCTCGCTCCGTGGGGGCAGCGCAAAGCAACTGCTGCCCTTCGTGGAGCGTTCGGGGGGTGTCAGCGACCGTGCGTCAGGGCTCGATGTAGATGCACTCGCCGGGGCATTCCTCGGCGGACTCAACAACCGAGTCGAGCTGGCTGTCGGGGAATTCCGCCATGCCGTCGGCGCCCTGCGGGTTGCCCTTGGCCTCAGCGAAGATCTTGTCACCCTCTTTGACGTAGGCCAGACCGTCGTCGAGCAGGGTGAACACGTCGGGTGCGATTTCCTCGCACAGTCCGTCTCCAGTGCAGAGATCCTGATCGATCCAGACCTTCATGTCATCGACTCCTTGTCGGTGTCCGGGGATGTTGACGACAACACGCTAGCCGTTGGGCAGGCGTCGTGCCACGTTCGGTGGCCTGTTGCCCGGCGACCAATGTCGGCTGGACGGGCTACGAGATGCCTGCGCGGAACCTGCCGTGTAGGGTCGCGCGCAGGAGGTGTGACGTGGCGGATCTCAACAGCGACGCATCCGGCGAGAAGCAGGACACGGCCGCACGCGCGGATACCGGCAGCGGTGTGGGTAGCCCCAGTGTGAGCGCCGAAACCGCTACGGACCGGGTCCGTCGACTCGAAGAGCGCATCATGGCCTCGCGGGCAGAGTTGGCCGCTGCCACGGCACGTAATGAACGCCTGAGCGCGGCCCTGCGCGAGACCCGTGAACATGTTGCCACTCTGCGCGACGAGGTGGAGGCGCTCTCGAAGCCCCCGAACGGGTATGGCGTGATCGTTGGGCTGAACGATGACGACACGGTTGACATCATGTCGGCGGGTCGCAAGTTGCGTGTCGTGGTTGCACCTGATGTCAGCGACGCCGGTGTTGGTGTTGGTGACGAGGTTGTCCTCAACGACTCCCAGACCATCATTGCGGCGCGAGCTCCCGGATCGATCGGCGATGTGCACACCCTGATCGAGGTATTGGCCGATGGTGTGCGGGTTGTGGCCGGCGGGGCCACGGACGAGGCGCGAGTGTTCGAACTGTCGCACGGCCTGCGGGGCACACGGCTGCGCTCCGGCGATCGGCTACGCGTCGATCAGCGCACTGGCCTCGTTCTCGAAGTGCTGCCCCAGCCCGACGTTGACGACCTTCTCCTCGAGGAAGTGCCCGATGTGTCCTATGCCGACATCGGTGGGCTCGATGACCAGATCACCCAGATCGCCGATGCGGTTGAGTTGCCGTATCTCCACCAAGACCTGTTTGCCGAGCATCGCCTGCCGGCACCGAAGGGCATTTTGCTCTACGGCCCCCCTGGATGTGGCAAGACGCTGATCGCGAAAGCCGTTGCCAACTCGCTGGCCCGCAAGGTGGCCGGTGCCATCGGGGAGGACAAGGGACGGAGTTACTTCATCAACATCAAGGGCCCGGAGTTGCTCAACAAGTACGTGGGCGAAACCGAGCGCCAGATCCGCATGGTGTTTCAACGTGCGCGTGAAAAGAGCGAGGAAGGGTGGCCCGTCATCATCTTCTTCGATGAGATGGATTCGATGTTCCGTACCCGCGGCACCGGTGTGTCATCCGATATGGAATCGACCATCGTTCCGCAACTCCTCGCCGAGATCGATGGCGTGGAGGGCCTACGTAATGTGATCGTGATCGGTGCGACGAACCGTGAAGATCTGATCGACCCGGCAATTCTGCGACCCGGTCGACTCGATGTGAAGATCCGCATCGATCGACCCGATGCTGCCGCGGCCCGGCAGGTATTCGCGCGCTACCTGAACGATGAGATCCCCATTGCCGAGGGGGAAGATGCGGCCTCGATGATCGATGCGACGGTCGCCGAGATGTATCGCGACGATGACGACAATCGTTTCTTGGAAGTGACCTACCAGACCGGTGACAAGGAGATTCTCTACTTCAAGGATTTCGCCTCCGGTGCCATGATCGAAAACATCGTGCGTCGCGCCAAGAAGTCCGCCATCAAGCGCGTGATTGCGGGCGGGGCTCGTGGTGTCGCCACCACCGATCTCATCGGAGCGATTCGTCAGGAGTTTGCCGAGCACGAGGACCTGCCCAATACGACCAACCCTGACGACTGGGCGAAGATCTCGGGTCGCAAGGGTGAGCGCATCGTGTTCATCCGCACGCTTGTTCGTGACGGCGACGACGATGGCGGTGGGCGTGCCATCGAGCGGATGCAGACCGGGCAGTACCTGTAGTCACACGATGGCCATCGTCAAAGTCTGTGGTCTCGAGACCGAGTACGGCATTGTGGTGCGCGGTGTCGATTCGAATCCGGTGACGGCGTCCTCCCTGCTGATCAACTCGTACCTTGCGGATCTGTCCTCGGTTGGGTTCGATGTCGAATCGGAACGACCAGGTGCCGATGCCCGCGGCCGCGAATTGTCATGGGAGCCTGACCCTGACGTTGACTCATTGCTCGTCAATGCGATGCTGACCAATGGGGCGCGGTACTACGTCGATCACGCGCATCCCGAGATGTCGATTCCCGAGGTGGCCGATGCGCGCGAGGCCGTCGTATGGGACGCCGCCGGCGACGCGATCGTGCGGCGCTCGATGGAATTGGCAAATCGGGTCCTGCCCGACGGTGCAGAGGTCATCATCCATCGCAACAATTCCGATGGCAAGGGCAATTCGTACGGGTGTCACGAGAACTACCTCGTCGATCGTGGGGTTCCCTTCGGCTTGGTCGTTCGGGGAATCACCCCGCATTTCGTGACTCGCCAGGTCTTCGCCGGTGCCGGAAAAGTGGGGTCGGAACGACCTGGTCGGACGACCGACGAGGTCGGTTACCAGATCACGCAGCGTGCAGATTTCTTCGAAGAACCCGTCGGGCTGGAAACGACCGTGAAACGACCGATCGTCAACACCCGCGACGAGCCGCACTGTGATCCGGAGCGTTATCGACGACTTCACGTCATCGTTGGCGACGCCAACATGAGCGAGGTGGCGACGTTCTTGAAAGTTGCCAGCACGGCCATCGTTCTGGCGATGATCGAAGACGACGCGATGCCCGCGAACACCGAACTTGCGGATCCCGTCGCAGACATTCGTCGCGTCAGCCATGATCCGTCGCTGCGCGCAACCGTCGAGATGGCCGATGGGCGGCGGGTGCGCGCCATCGAGGTGCAGTGGGAACTACTGGCAGCAGCCACCTCATGGGCGCAACGTCACGGTTTCGATGCGGTGGGCGGTGAGGAAGTGGGAGCGTTGGCGTTGAGGGAGTGGGAGCAGGTTCTCACCGGTCTCGATACCGATCCCGAGCGGGTTGCCGACGTCGTCGACTGGGTGGCAAAGCGCCGACTTGTCGAGGCCTACGCCGCTCGTCATGACCTGCGTCCCGGATCGGCGCGCCTGCGAGCGATCGATATGCAGTACCACGACCTTCGGCCGCAGCGATGCCTGGCAGCGCGTGCGGGACTCCGCCGGATCACCACCGACGACGAGGTTCGCGCAGCGATGACCGAGCCGCCAGGGAGCACGCGCGCGTATTTCCGTGGTCGTTGTCTCTCGATATTTGGCGATGCCGTGGTGGCTGCGAACTGGGATTCCATGGTGTTCGACGTGGGTAGTGGCCCTCTGCGTCGCGTGCCGATGAACGAACCGTTGCGCGGCACTGAGTCGATGGTGGGTAACGTGATCGACAGCAGCTCCTCAGCCGGTGAACTGCTGCGTCGGATCGCCGGCTGACCGTTCGCTCCACAACAGGAGGTTGGCAGCCATGTCAGAGTCGATGCATGAACAACGTCGGTCCTCTTCACAGGACGAGGCAACCGAGGTCGAACCCCCAGAGTCGACCCGCGCAGAGGAACTGCGCGATGAACTCGATGAACTGCTCGACGAGATCGATGAGGTTCTCGAGACCAACGCCGAGGAGTTTGTGCGCTCCTATGTGCAAAAAGGCGGTGAGTGACCGGTGGCGATGCCGCGTTTCGATCTGGGGCAAGATCCCGGCACCGACTTCGGGTTGCTGCTGCGGCGGGTTGGCCTGACCCAGCCTGCGGGTGCTGGTGCAGTACCCGAGGCTCCGCATGCCACCACCTGCGTGGCGCTGCGTCACGTCGACGGCGTCGTCATCGCGGGTGACCGCCGTGCAACGTCGGGGCATCTCATCTCTCATCGCACCATGGAAAAAGTGGTGCAGGCCGACCGTCACTCCGCAGTTGCCATCGCTGGGGCAGCGGGACCCGCGGTGGAGATGATTCGACTGTTCCAGGTGCAACTCGAGTACTACGAAAAGGTGCAGGGCACCGCGTTGTCGCTCGAGGGCAAGGCCAACCAGTTGGCGGCGATGGTACGTCAGAACCTTCCCGCGGCAATGCAGGGAATGGGGGTCGTGCCGATCTTTGCCGGTTACGACACGCGACGCGATATCGGTCGGTTGTGGGATTACGACATGCTGGGTGGCCGGTACGAGGAACGCGATCACGTCGCCACCGGTTCAGGGTCATTGCATGCCGGCACCACCTTGAAGTTGGGCTATCGCAGCGGTTTGGACCGTGCGGCAGCAATCACCCTGGCAGCGCGCGCGCTGTGGGAGGCCGCTGATGCCGATTCGGCTACCGGTGGCCCCGATGTGCTCCGAGGGATCTATCCAGTGGTCGCAGTCATCGATGCCGATGGTTGGGCACGTGTTGACGATGAGGAACTCGCGGCCGTGTACGCCGCGATTATGGACGAGGCCCGGGAGGCCCACTCGTGAGCATGCCGTATTACGTAGCGCCCGAACAGGCGATGAAAGACCGCGCGGATTTTGCTCGAAAGGGCATCGCCCGCGGGCGCGGATTGGTGGCGTTGCGCTACATCGACGGGGTGGTCATGGTGGCGGAGAATGCCTCTCAGTCGCTGCGTAAAGTCAGCGAGATCTATGACCGCATCGCCTTTGCCGGTGTTGGCAAGTACAACGAATTCGATCAACTGCGGGTCGCCGGTATCCGTGCGGCCGAACTCACTGGGTATCAGTACTCCCGCGACGATGTCGATGCGCGATCGCTCGCTAATGACTACGCGCAGTTGCTCGGTAATTCGTTTACCCACGGAATGAAGCCGATGGAGGTCGAGATTTTGGTGGCCGAGGTATCGGTCACGGGTGAGAATGACCAGATCTTCCACATCATGTACGACGGCACGGTGATTGACCATCGTGATGGTTGCGCGCTCGGCGGAGACTCCGATGCCGTCACCGCGCGTCTTCGTGACGCCTTCACCGAAGGCCTCGCCCTTGATGACGCTGTGCGCCTTGGCGCCCAGGTTCTTGGTGGTGAGCGCGTGATTCCCGCTGATGAGCTCGAGGTCGCCGTCCTTGAACGTGGAAACGGCCGGCGGTGTTTCCGACGTATCGACGTGCCCAACGATGCTGCCGCACCGGCGGAATCCCCCGATCCCGAGGCCTGACGAGATGGCCTCGGTCGATCTGAACAGCGACCTGGGAGAGGCATTTGGGGCGTGGTCGCTCGGTGATGACCAGACGATGCTCTCGGTCGTCACCAGCGCCAACATCGCCTGTGGGTTTCACGGTGGCGACCCGCCCACGCTGCGACGGGTCTGCGGATGGGCTGCCGACGCCCGAGTACGTATCGGCGCTCAGGTCTCTTTTCCGGATCTTCAGGGTTTCGGACGGCGACACATGGTCATCGACCCCGGCGAGCTGCAGGATCTCGTGCTGTATCAATTGGGTGCACTCGATGCCTTCGCGCAGGTGGCCGGCACCGAGATTGCCTATGTCAAACCTCATGGTGCGCTCTATCACGCGGCGGTCGGCGATCCGGCGGTGGCAGGAGCAGTTGTGGCTGCAACCGCCGAGTACGACCCGTCATGTGCAATTCTCGGCCCACCTCAATCGGCACTGCTCACGGCGGCCGATGCTGCCGGCTTGGAAGCAGTGCCCGAAGGCTTTGTCGATCGGGCCTACCTGCCCGACGGGACCTTGGTGCCCCGTGGGCAGGAGGGTGCGGTGCTGAGCGATGTTGCGCGTATTGCCGAACGCGCCGTCAAGATGGTGACGGACCACACCGTGGAGGCCATCGATGGGTCCTCGGTGGCGTTGTCGGTCCGGTCCCTGTGTGTACATGGCGACACGCCGGGGGCGGTGGCGATGGCGCGAGCGGTCCGGTCCGCGCTGATGGCTGCCGGCATCGGCATCCATCCATTTACCTGAGAGATGGACATCGTGACGCCGGTCGTCGTTCCCTACGGGCCTGATTCGTTCATGATCGACACCGCCGGTCGACGAACCGACGTGGTGGCCGATCGGTGGCGCGCGGCGCTGGCGGGTCGCGATATGGATGTTGTCCCCGCCGCCGAGACCGTTCTGGTGCGCTGCGGTCATGAGGATCTCCTGACCACCGGTGATCGCGAGATGTTGGTGCAACTCGCGCGTGAGGTCGCCCCGGGTGAGGAAGCCCACACGGGGCGGACCGTAACCATCCCCGTGGTCTATGACGGCGACGACCTCGCCGATGTTGCTCGGCGGTGTGGCATGAGCGTCGATGCGGTCGTTGCTGCGCATACATCCACCGAGTTCCGAGCGGCGTTTTGCGGGTTCGCTCCGGGTTTTGCCTATCTGGTCGGGCTTCCGGCTGCGCTCCACCTGCCACGTCGCGACTCGCCCCGCACCGCGGTTCCTGCTGGTTCAGTGGCGATTGCCGCGGAGTACTCCGCGGTCTATCCGCGCTCGAGTCCCGGAGGGTGGCATCTCCTCGGTCGCACGGAGTGCGCAATGTTCGATGTCGCCCGTGACTCACCCGCGATCGTGGTGCCCGGTGACACGGTGAGGTTTGTCCATGCGACCTGAGGAGCGGCGAGGTCTCGGCGCGGAGCCCGTGCCGACGCTTGAGGTGATCGAGCCGGGAATCGCCACCACCGTGCAGGACCAGGGTCGAATGGGGCTTGCGGCACTTGGGGTTGGGCGTTCAGGTTGGGTCTGTGAAGAGCATGCGCGGGCGGTGAACCGGGCCGTCGGGAACTCCGCGTCGGCGCCGGTGATCGAAACGGTGGGTGGGCTTGTTCTGCGCGCCAACGCGCCGTGTGTCATAGCCGCAACCGGCTGGGTGGCCCCGCGGGCGGTGAGAGTCAATGACATCGTCGAAATTGGCCCGCGCCGCGATGGTCTGTGGGTCTATGTCGCTGTCGCGGGAGGGATAAGCGGTGACGCCATGTTGGGGTCGCTCTCGGAGGACACCCTCGCTGGGTTGTGTCCGCTGCCCATCGTTGCCGGTGGGTGCTGCGGCATCGCGGATGCCAGTGTTGTGGCAGCAGCGGACATCGTTGCGCCGCCACAACGGGTGTCGGATCGGTTGTATGTCCATCCCGGTCCGCAGAGCGCACGTTTCTCGTCGGCCAGTACGCAACTGGCATCGGCGACGCTCACCGTGGTGGCGTCGTCGCGGGTCGGCATCCGCCTCGGTGGAGCTGACCTTGCATCGGTGGCATGGGATCAGATGCCCTCACAGCCGCTCATTCCCGGTGCGATTCAGATTCCTCCCGATGGGCAGCCGATTGTGATGGGTCCCGATCACCCGACCACCGGTGGCTACCCGGTGATTGGAGTGCTCGGACGCGACGACCTGAGCAACCTCGCTGATCGTCCACCGGGGGCGAAGGTGCAGATGCGGCGGGCTGCGTCGGAGGTTGCGCCCGATGGGGTCGTAGGGTGACGGTGGTGCAGCGGCGCATCTATGGGCTTGAAAACGAATACGGCGTCACCTGCACCTTTCGAGGTCAGCGGCGGCTGAGCCCTGATGAGGTCGCGCGATACCTCTTTCGTCGTGTGGTGTCGTGGGGGAGGAGTTCCAACGTCTTCTTGGTCAACGGAGCGCGTCTCTATCTCGACGTCGGTTCGCACCCCGAATATGCAACGCCCGAGTGCGATTCGCTGGTGGACCTCGTGGCCCATGACCGTGCCGGTGAACGAATCGTTGAAGATCTCGTCGAGTCCGCTCAGGAACGATTGGCCGAGGAGGGCATCCGAGGGACGGTGTACCTGTTCAAGAACAACACCGACTCTGCAGGCAATTCCTATGGGTGCCACGAGAACTATCTGACGTCGCGCACCGATGACATGAAGTTCTACGACTCGGTCCTCATACCGTTCTTCGTGACGCGGCAGATTTACGCCGGAGCGGGGAAAGTGGTGCACACGGCTCGGGGTCCTGCGTACTCGATGGCGCAACGTGCCGACCACATCTGGGAGGGGGTCTCGTCAGCGACGACGAGGTCACGGCCGATCATCAACACCCGTGACGAACCTCATGCAGATGCTGAGCGGTATCGGCGGCTGCATGTCATCGTTGGGGACTCGAACATGTGTGAATACACCACGTTCGTCAAGGTCGGTGCGGCGGCGTGCGTGTTACGCATGGTGGAAGATCGCGCAGTGGTCTTGCGTGACCTCACGTTGGAGAATCCGATCCGCGCCATTCGTGACATCAGTCAGGATCTGACATGCCGTCGGCCGGTGCGGTTGGCATCTGGCCGCGAGTTGAGTGCACTCGATATTCAGTCCGAACTGTTGGAGCGGGCCCTCGGCTACGCCGACAGGGGTGGTTTCACCGATGAGGAGCGACAGGCCCTTGCGATGTGGGAGCACTGCGTGACGACTCTGGCCGATGACCCGATGCGCCTCGACACAGAGGTGGACTGGGTGATCAAGTACCGGCTGATCGAGGCCTTTCGGGCGCGTCACGGGCTGGAGTTGGGAGATCCGCGTGTCGCCGGGCTCGACCTTCAGTATCACGACATCACTCGTTCGCGCAGCCCGTTCCACCGACTTGAAGCCAAGGGGCGTGCCCAACGGGTCACCGATGACGATGCCATCGAGTTGGCCACCACCACCGCGCCGACCACCACCCGGGCCCATCTTCGCAGTCGATTCATCGCGCGTGCGAAGGAACGGCGCCGTGACTACACGGTGGATTGGGTGCATCTGAAGCTCAACGATCAAGCCCAGCGGACCGTGATCTGCAAGGATCCTTTCGCCTCGGACGATCCGCGAGTGGATCGCCTGATCGAACAGCTGTGATGAATGCGACGACCACGTGGCGGGCGATGCCGCTACGGTGTGCGCGTGCCCGAGTCCGACGCTGATTCTGATCTGTCCGGATCTGAGCACCCTGCCCCGACTGACATTCTCGTTCCAGACGAGGCGCAGAGTGTGAGCGCAGAGACGACCGTGGATGCCGAGCCGCCGCGTGGGCGCGCGGCGTTGGGGCGTGGGGCGCGTGCCTTCTTCGATTGGGCCATCGTGGTGGTTGTCGCGCTGACGGTCGCGCTTGGCGTGCGGACCTTCGTATTGGCACATTTTGTTGTCGAGGGGTCGTCGATGGCGACCACGTTGACCTCCGGCGATCGGGTGTTTGTCAACAAATTGTCGTACCGCTTCGGAGATCCCAGTCGTGGCGACGTGGTGGTGCTTCACGAGATCCGCGGAACGAACGAACGTGATCTCATCAAGCGCGTCATCGCTCTGCCCGGTGAAGAGATCGAGGTCAGGTCGTGTGAGGTACGTATCGACGGACGTCTATTGATCGAGCCCTATCTCGACCCGACGGTTGTGACCCCGGGAAACTGTGGTGGTGACTTCGGGCCGTTGATGATTCCCGAGGGATCGGTATTCGTCATGGGTGACAACCGCCCCGGATCCCAAGATTCTCGTGCGTTGGGTCCAATCGACGATGACGACATCGTCGGGCGCGCGTTCGTGGTGTTCTGGCCGCGAGCGGATTGGCGCTGGCTCTAGACTCCGGGCCCGAACTCGTCCCGGGCCACGTCGACCATGCGGTCGACATGGTCGCTGAAGATGCCATCGAGGCCCATCCGCAGTCCCGGACGCAACTGGTGTTCGTGCTGGAGGTCCCACCCCAGTGTGTGGACGCCAAAACGGTGAAACAGCGTGGTCAAACCCCCGTTCCAATCGTCGATGCGCATGTTGATGGCGTCTACACCGGCGTTGGCGAGGCGGGCGGCTCGTCGCTCGGGGCCCTCGGCGATGCGGTGCAGTCGAGTCGAATCCACAAGCCGTGCATCCCGGTGACGTTTCCGGAGTCGCAGGGTCACATCGATATCGGGATGGCACAGCCACACGTGCGGGCGCCATGCGGGTTCCACGGCATCGAGAACCGCGTCGGCAATCGTGTCGGGATCATCGCCCTTAATGTCGAGTGAGACCGGCACCGAGTGTCGACGGGCGAGCTCGAACAGATCGACCCAGTCAGGGATATGCGCCGGAAGGTCACTCCGGCGCACTCGGGCGATGGAACGGGAGCGAGCAAAGCGGTGAGCAACGCGGCCATCGTGGTCCAAGACCGCCACGCCGTCGGCGGTGCACCATACGTCACTCTCCAGACCGGTAGCACCGAGCCGCAGCGCCAACTCGAACGCATCCATCGTGTTCTCCGGAGCGTGCGCACGGGCACCACGGTGCGCGAAAAGAATCGGCGGGTCGATCAGTGAGGGGAGTTGCTGCTGCACGAGGTCGCATCATCGCACGGTCATAGACTCACGTCGTGTTCAACCTGCAGGGCGGCGAGCTGATCATCATCGCCGTGCTGGCTCTCGTCGTGCTGGGACCCGAGCGGCTCCCCGATGCGATGCGGCGACTTGGGCGTGCTCTGGGGCAGTTGCGGCGCATGGGAAATGAAGTGACCGAGGAGTTCCGGTCCGCGGTCGCGGAACCGATGGACGATCTGCGTTCCGCTGTCGTCGACCCGGCGCGGGATCTACATGATGTCGCGCGCGGCACTGCGGAATCGGTCCGCGATGGGATGACCGACCCCACAGACCTGTCGACGCCCGCGCCGGGTGATGGGACCGGAGAACGACCAGGTGCAAATGATCGCGACGCCACCGATGATGGTGATGCGGCGCCTGATCGTGACGATGTGGGCCCGGGTGGTACTCAATGAGTCTTCGCGATGCATCGGCGACGATGTCGGTCACCGGCCATTTGGCGGAGTTACGAAGTCGCATCATCAAATCGGCTGTTGCCGTTCTCGCCGGCGTGATCGTGGTGGTCGTGGTGTACGACCGTGTGCTCTCGTGGTTGACCGCGCCGTATGTCGCCCTGTGTCGGCGATCGCCAGCGGACTACTGCGGTATGTCCTATGACACGATCGCGGATGATGTGAACCTGTTCACCCTCGACCCAGTCGAGGGCCTGACGACGCGGTTGAGAGTGGCGACGTATGGGGGAGTGGTCCTCGCTTTGCCGATTCTGTTGTGGCAACTGTGGCGGTTCATCGTGCCAGCGCTGCATCGTCGTGAGCGCGGGTTCGCCATCGGCTTCGTGCTGGCAACCGTGATCCTCTTCGTCGCCGGTGGTTTGCTGGCGTACAGCACACTCGATCGGGCCCTCGAGTTCCTGATCGGATGGTCGGGCGAAGGAGTTGACCAGGCGTTCCGGGTCAGTGCCTATGTCCGCCTCGTCACGTTGATGATCGTTGCGTTCGGCGTCGGCTTCACCGTGCCGGTTCTGCTGGTGTTCCTCCAACTGGTGGGCATTCTGACGCCGCGCACGCTCGTGAGAGGGTGGCGTTACGCGGTCGTGGGAACGGTCTTCATCGCTGCGGCAATCACACCTAGTGGTGACCCCATCTCGTTAGCCACTCTGTCGGTGCCGATGGTGGCGCTCTATTTTGCAGCCGCGGGAATCGGCCGACTGCTCGTGCGTCGCCGTGATGAGTGATCACGTGCGGAGGTCATTCCTCGACGCGCGCGGAGTTGATGCCGATCGCTTCCAAATAGAGGCGATGAATGCGATCGATGAGGGTCGGCATGTGGTCGTCGCCGCACCGACGGGCAGCGGAAAGACACTGCCCGCGGAGTACGCCATCGAACGAGCAATTGCCGCTGGCCGACGCGCCTTCTACACCACACCGCTCAAAGCGCTGTCCAACCAGAAGTATCGAGACCTCGTTGAGCGCCATGGTGAGGAAGCGGTCGGGCTGCTTACCGGTGATACGAGTCACCGTTCCGGCGCCAATGTTGTGGTGATGACCACCGAGGTTCTGCGCAACATGATCTACGCGGCGTCACGAGATCTTGACGAGTTGGCGGTGGTCGTGCTCGACGAGGTCCATTTTCTCCAAGATGCCTACCGCGGGCCGGTCTGGGAGGAGATCATCATCCACCTGCCCGAGCACATCGCCCTGGTCGCGCTATCGGCAACGGTGTCGAACAGCGGCGAGTTGGCCGAGTGGATCTCGACGGTTCGTGGACCGACAGACTCGGTTGTGGAGACCCGACGACCGGTTCCGCTCGAGGACCATTTCATGGTGGAGGACCTGACCAATGATCGGGTGGTCTTCGAGCCGATGTTCCTCGACGGAGGCCAGAACCGTTCGCTGTTGCGACTTGACGAGTCGGCGGGTCCACGTCACCGTGGTCGTGATCGACGCCGCCGTGCCCCGAATGCGCGTCGATTGGCAACCCCGGACCGTGTCGAGGTGATCGAGCAGTTGCGGCGCCGCGACATGTTGCCAGCCATCGTGTTCGTGTTTTCGCGAGCGCAGTGTGAGCAGGCGGCGACGAATTGTGTGGATGCTGGCTTGGTGCTCTGCGATGACGATGAGCGATCGCGTATATCGGAGATCGTGTCCGAGCGTCTTGCGGGTCTTGATCCCGCTGATCTCGAGGTACTCGATGCCGCTGGGTTCGAAATGCGGCTCGCGGCCGGAATTGCCGCGCATCATGCGGGAATGGTTCCGCCGTTCAAAGAGGTGGTGGAACGCTGCTTCGCAGAGGGTTTGGTGAAAGTTGTGTTCGCTACCGAGACCCTTGCCGTGGGAGTGAATATGCCGGCGCGCAGCGTGGTGATCGAACGCACCACGAAGTACAACGGGGATCATCACGTCTCGTTGTCTGCCGGTGAATTCACGCAGTTGACCGGCCGGGCCGGCCGACGAGGGATCGACGACATGGGAGCCGCGGTCGTTCTGTGGAGCCCGTGGGTGCGGTTCTCAGCGATCGCTGATCTTGCCGCCAGCCGCTCGTTTGCTCTGCGCTCGGTGTTCCGCCCGACGTACAACATGGTGGCGAATCTGGTGAGACGTCACGACCGCGCAACAGCTCGACGCCTCCTCACCATGTCGTTTGCCCAGTTCCAAGGCGATGCCGAGGTGGTGCGGCTCGAAGGTCGTCTCCAGCGTCGCCGTGACCGCTATGACGAGCTGCGCACAACAGCGACGAGTCCATATGGGGACATCGACGATTACCGCACTGGCGGGCGCGTGACGCCCGGTGATCCGATCGCCGCGGGTGTCGCAGCGTTACGACCGGGCGATGTCATCCATGCTCGGGCGGGCGGATATCGAGGCCCGGTGGTCGTCGTTGCCACAGCAGCTCGCTCGGCAGGGATCCGCCTCGATGTTGTCACCGCGCCTGGTCGGGTTGCGTCGTTATCGACTCGCGACTTCGATGCACCTCCGATGGCGGCGGGACGCGTACAACTTCCAGGGGCCTATACACCGCATCGGCGCGAGTACCGCCAAGAGGTGGCGCGGCGGCTCAAACGGGCCGACCTTCGGCCGCCGGGAGCACGCAGCCGTCGCGGTGCTGCCAGCCAACCACAGGGACATCCAGTGGAAGCAGACCCAGACTTGCGGCGCCGCCTGCGCGCCGCAGACGACGCCGACCGTGTTGCGCGGGATATCGCCGAGATCGAGCGCCGGGTGGGTGAGCGGCGAGGGTCGCTCGGACGTGACTTCGATGCGGTTGTCGCCGTGT
Organism: Actinomycetota bacterium; assembly: GCA_009923855.1. GTDB lineage: Bacteria > Actinomycetota > Acidimicrobiia > Acidimicrobiales > Ilumatobacteraceae > Casp-actino5. The sequence continues at coordinate 3,104 of RFST01000015.1, read as the reverse complement.
TAGCCGAACTCGGGTACGTCGATGCCTCGGCATGGTGTCTGGCTGAGGATGGTGATGTGATCGCCGGCCTGTTTCACGAGAGCGACCTCTTGGTTGCCGAGGCAATTCGCCGGGGCCTCTTCAACGGTCTGTCAGCTCCTGAAGTTGCAGCGCTCGCATCATGTGTGGTTTACGAGGACCGCAGCCCTGAACCACCACCGCCGGCGCGCTATCCAACCGCGGAGGTTGCGCGTCGAGCGCGTTCACTGGAGCGGCTACATGCCGACCTCGTGAAGCTGTCCGATCGGTACGGAGCCCCTCGCCCCCGTGATCCTGACGGGGGATTCAGTGATATTGCCTTTGGCTGGGTCGATGGTGAATCGTTCGCCGATCTGATCGACGGGACCGACCTGACCGGAGGCGATTTCGTGCGCACGATTCGCCAAGTGGTCGACCTGTGCGAGCAGCTCTCGCAGGTGGCACCCGACGATGCGGTGGCCGCAGCCGCGGCGGCCGCAGTGGCGGCCGGCGTCCGCGGCGTTGTCGCGGATTCGGCCGTAGTGCAACCGGCATCGGAAGATGGGGGAGCGCAGCGATGATCACCCCGGGCCAGGAGTGGGCGCGGCGCGACAATGCGTCGGCCGAGGTGACCGTGACGAGCGATCGGGAGTTGGCGGCCGCAATGGGAGGTGCTGTCGTCCTGCGCGGCGGTGACGTGCACCGTGCCCTCGGGGCGCCGATGGGTGATCCCGGCGATGCGACCGTAGCGGTCGATCTCATCGAGGTGCGCTCAGAGGACATAACGATCGCCGTTGCGGCGTCGTATGTATTGATCGGTCGCGCTCCGCATCAGCTCGGCCGGTTGGTCGGGGCCTGGCATGTGTTGACCAACGCTGGTTTCATCGGGCGGTACGAACTCGCTCCGCGCGCACATCCCGGTGACGGGGCAGCGGACCTGTTCAGTGTTGACGCGTCGATGTCGCTGCGCCAGCGCGTCGGGGCAGCGCGCCGATCACGCCTCGGTGCTCATCTACCGCATCCTGCCCTTCGTGTTCGGCGGGTACACGACTACGTGCACGACCTCCAGCGAGGTGAGCGGGTGTGGGTGGACGGCCGCCGCGTCCCGGGCCGGATCGCATCACTGCAGTTGCGAGTCGCGCCCGAAGCAGTGCACGTGCGGCTCTGAGAGTATCCACGCCGACCCGGCTGAGCGATCATACGATGTGATGTCGTGACCTACGTCGCCGAGGAGTTCACCCCCGATGAGGCCGATGTCCTCCGGCGATACTTCACGAATCTCGACCGCCCGGTTTTCGCCCTCGTCAACTTGCCCGAGGTGGTGAAGGGCGCGTTATTCGCTCGCTATTCACGCTCGCCAAAGAGCCTGCGCCGTTTGTTCCTCGATGAGTTCGTGGGCGAACTCGATGTCGGCGGCGATGCGACTGTTGACGCCACCGTTGGGCTCGATCGTGCCGAGTCGCTCTACGAAAAAGTGTTCGTTGAGTACGGCGACGACTCGGTTGCGCAGCTCGGTGGTGTGCATCTGGCCTGCGAGCAGGCCTCGAATCTGCTCACCAAGGTGCTGGAATGGGGGCGGCTGATGAGCTACCTCGAGCAGAGCACCCGGTACATCTCCTATGACGCACGCTTCGGTGGCCGCTATCGCTTCCATCGTGATCCGGCGCTTCTGGCGAGCCGTCACGGCACCCGGTACATCGGCGAGATGGACCGCATGTTCGACAACTATTCACAGGCCGCGCAGATCGTGACCGACCACGTCCGTCGCACCGTTGTGCAGCAGCCCAACGACTCTGATTTCGTCTACCGGCAGGCCACACGGGCCAAGGCGCTTGATGCTGTACGAGGGATGCTGCCTGCGGCTGCCACGTCGAACGTTGGTATCTACGGCAGTGGCCAGGCCTATGAGGCACTGCTGTTACGTATGCGAGCCCATCCACTTCCCGAGGCGCGCGAATACGCCGATCAGATGCTCGTTGAGTTGCGCAAGGTCATCCCAAGTTTCTTGCGGCGCGTTGACGTGCCCGAACGTGGCGGCGTCTGGTCCGAGTATCTCAGCAATGTGCGCGGCGATACCGAAGAACTCGTCGATTCATTATTTGGACGCACCCCGGTCGACTCGGTGGCCGAGGTCGAACTGGTTGATTTTGATCCCGACGCCGAGGACAAACTGCTGGCGGCGATCTGTTACCCGCATTCTCACCTCGGTGAGCGTCAATTGTCGGCGCTGGTCGCGGGGCTGGGCACCGAACAGCGGGCGGCGCTGTTGCGCGCTGCAGTGGGTGATCGCACGAACCGGCGTCACCGTCCGGGCCGGGCATTTGAGCGCAGCGATTATCGCTTTGACATCCTCAGCGACTACGGCGCGTTCCGCGACCTCCAGCGGCACCGCATGTTGACGATCGAATGGCAGCACCTCACACCAAACCATGGATTCGTCCGACCGGAGTTGGTGGATGAGGCCGGGGCGGGTCCATTGTTCGATGAATCGATGGAGCGTTCGGCCGAACTCTTCGATGTGCTGCGGCCTGATTTCGATCAGCAAGCGCAGTACGCCGTGGCAATGGCATACAGGCTGCGATATTCGATGCAGTTCAATGCCCGGGAAGCCATGCATCTGATCGAATTGCGATCAAGCCCGCAAGGTCACCCGTCGTATCGGCGAGTGGCGCTCGAGAGATGCACCGATGCATCGCCGAAGTCGCTGGTCATCGCGCTATTGCGGACGCGATGACCCATGTGACCCATGAGGCACCAGAGCTGGAGCGCCTCGATGCGGAGCGTCGAATCGCTGCGCGTCGTGCCACCTGATCATCGTTGATGTGACAGACGTCGCACGATCGAGGGTGCGCGGCGGTGCTCTGTGGTCTACCATCCGGCGCAACCGCACTAGACCCGACCGAGGACGCGTATTTCATGGCTGACGACATCGACAATGAGGACCTCGAAGGTCTTGACGTGAGCGACGAGGCTGACGCCGACAACGAGGACATGGACGACGACGATTTCGACGGCGACGACGACTTCGACGGCGACGACGACGTCGAGTTCGGCGGTGACGACGATGATGCCGACGACGACGATGACGATGACGATGACGATGACGA
>RFST01000140.1 GCA_009923855.1 Actinomycetota bacterium | reverse complement strand
TGGGTGAACGGGTGGTGATCGGTGCCAACAGCGTGGTGACCGGCGACATCCCGTCGGGATCGGTGGCTGTGGGTGCGCCAGCAAGGGTCGTGGGCCGCACCGACGGTGGATAGACCGCCAGCTTCCTCTGACGTCGATGGGCTAGCCGGGGTGTTGCGACGCGACCGTCACATCGACAGGTCGAACGGGGGAGCGCATGCCGCCATGTCATTGTCGGCAGCAAATGTCGCTAGGCGCTCGGAGATCGGCACCTCCGCCATCGTCTCGTAGAACGGCAGGTTCTCGCCGGTGGTGCGCAACTCATCGGCGTAGCGGCGGCGGTCGCCGATGTAGGTGCGGTATTCGTCGATCCACATCGGCACGATGGCGGCCCCTTTGTCGTCGGCTGGGGTCACCGCGTCGATGTCGTCGACCATGTCGTCGAGGATGTCGGTCGCGCGGTCGATGATGTCGGCACGTTCGCGGATCAGTTCTGCTCCGCCGGAGTCGAGCCGCCGGTAGTCGGCGAGTGCATCGCGAGCGGTGTCCGCGTCGAGGCAGATCTGCTGCGCCCGTGCCGACCAGTCACGGTCCTCGATGCGGTTGATGGCCTCTTTCGAGGCGAAGAACAACGCCCATACCCAAAACGCGGCAAAGCCCAGCATTACCAGTGTGAGAGTGGTGCGGGTCAGGATCTGCACGCCTCGGGAGCGCTCGGTCGTGGGGGTCGACGTCACGATCATCACGCTAGGCCGGTTTGAGGGCAGGGGCACGGCGCTGCCACCGATCTGTGCCTCATGCGACATGGCATTGATGTGGCTGCGTGTGCAGCGGTGTCCTACGGTCGCGGTATGGAGATCATTCTCGTGCGTCATGGCCAACCGGAGTGGGTGCGCGACGGTCTCGCGGTCGGGAACCCGCCATTGACCGATCTGGGCCAGCGGCAGGCACAGCAGGTGGCAGAGGCCCTTGCCGATGAACATTTCGATGAGGTTCTGGTGTCGCCACTGCAGCGCACCCGTCAGACGGCGGCACCGTTTCTGGCTGCCACCGGCCGTGATGAGGTGATTGCGTCGTGGTTGGAGGAGATTCGCGACCCGGGCTGGGCCGGGTCGCCGATGGAAAAAGCCGAGCAGGCCTACGCCGAGATGCGTGCTCAACCACCCGAGCACCGCTGGGGTGGCCTCGACGGTGGCGAGGCCGTCCGCGACTTCGTCGACCGGATTCATCTCGGCGCCGACATGTTTCTCGCCGAACGCGGTGTGACACGACATCCGCATGACCTGCCCGTGTGGCTGATGGAGAACCCGGGTCGTCGAATTCTGATGTTCGCTCATGCAGGCACGAACTCGGTGGTCATCGGTCACCTGCTCGGGTTGGTGCCCACACCCTGGGAATGGGATCGGTTCCAGATCGGACACTGTTCGGTGTCGCGAGTGTCATCGATGCCGGTCGGCGAGTTCCACGCCTTCGGCCTTGTGAAACTGTCCGATGTCGAGCATCTCGGCATCGACGACCGCTCGCGCTGACACCGTCATCCTCGGTGGCCCACCGTGCTGAGTGACCTCGGACACTGACGGGTGCACGACAGGCAGTGCTGGTGGCCGGCCCGTAGGATCTTCGTCGTGCAGGTGTCACCGGCTACTCATCGTCGGGTCAGCATCGCGGCCCTCATCGCGTTGTCGGTGATCATCGTGACCGGCGCGGCCGTGCGGCTCACCAACAGCGGTTTGGGCTGTGATGACTGGCCGAATTGCAACTCGGAGAAGCTCATCGATGTGTCGTCGGCTCACGCGGCGATTGAGCAGTTGAACCGGCTATTCACGGGCGTGGTGGCAGTGGCTGTTATCGCCGCCGTGTTGGTGTCGTACATCCGTGCCCCGCGACGTCGTGACCTCATCATCTTGTCGTGGCTCTTGGTGGCCGGGGTGGTGGCCAATGCTCTTCTCGGCGCGGTCACGGTGTGGGTCGATCTGCACCCCTATGCGGTGCAGGGCCACCTGCTGTTGTCGTTGGTGTTGATCGCTGCCGGTGTGGCCTTGGTGCGTCGCGCAGGGGAGCCAGATGGTGCTCCACGTCAACCTTGCGTCCCGGTCGTTGATCGGGTGCTGGTGTGGGGTGTGGCGCTTGGCACCACCCTTGCTGTCGTGACGGGCACGGTAGTCACCGGCGCGGGCCCGCATGCGGGTGACGAGAATGCGGTGCGGCTCGACGTGTCGATTCCGACGGTGGCACGTCTGCATGGTTCGTCGGTGATCGCAACCGTCATCGTGGCATTGATATTGGCGCGTCGCGTGATCACCTTGCCAGAGTCACGGGTGCTGTCAGCGGGTGTGAGCCGATGGGTGTTTATTGCGTTGCTGCAGGCCGTGCTCGGGTACACGCAATATCTCACCGGTGTGCCCGAGATCTTGGTTGGCCTGCATGTCGCTGGGGCTACAGCAGTGAGCGCTGCGGCCGCTGCGTTGGTGCTCGATGCATCCGCTCCTCAGGCCCAACTTCCGGGGGGTTTCGGGGGGATTGTTGAGACAGGGGTGACAACCGGCATAGAGTCGTCGCCCAATGTCACACCGACCAGTCAGTGAACGACGGGTACACCCGGTGACGTCGGTGCTGCGCACCTTCTTCGCTGCGGTCATCGCCGTGCTCGCAATCGCCGCTCTCGCGCCTGCGGTCGCGTCCGCTCAGACCGATGACGCCGAGGTGAAGGGACGTTTGCAGGCCCGCGATGCTGAGGGCGAGCGTGTTGGTGTGGCCGGGGTTGAGTTCATCGCCACGAATGAAGCTGGAGATGAGGTTGCACGCGGTGTCAGCGATGACGAGGGCAATTGGTCGATCACGCTGCCACCGGGCACATACCAGGTGTTGCTCGACGTCGAGACGCTGCCCGATGGGCGCGAGTTGCGTAATCCGGAGAAAAACCCTGCTGAGGTGCGTCTCATCGGGGGCGACTCGAAATCGGCGCTGTTCCCGTTGGGTGAGGCGGTTGCGTCGACCTCAAGCGAGATCGAATTCGTTCAGTTGACGGTCGACGGTTTGAAACTCGGTTTGGTCATCGCCATGTGTGCCATCGGGTTGTCGTTGATCTATGGCACCACCGGTCTCACGAACTTCGCTCACGGTGAAGCGGTCACCTTTGGTGCGGTGATGGCGTACCTGCTGAATGTCACCGGCGTCTTCGGTGTGCGCATCCATCTGCTGATCGCTGCGCCGTTGGTGCTGGTGATCTCCGGTGCAGCGGGGTGGGCCTTCAACCGGGGAGTGTGGTTCCCGATGCGTCGACGTGGGGCGAGCCTCATCTCGGCGCTGGTGATGTCGATCGGCTTTTCGATCCTGTTCCGCTATCTCATCCTGTATCAATTCGGCGGGCGAGCGAAGAGGCTGTCGGACTATCAGTTGCAGACGGCCTGGGACCTCGGGTGGTTCCGTCTGCTGCCCAAGGATCTGGTCATCATGGTCGTGTCCATTGTGGTGCTGCTGGGTGTAGGTATTGGCTTGCAGACCACTCGCGTGGGCAAGGCGATGCGGGCAGTGTCCGACAACCGCGACCTTGCCGAGTCGAGCGGTATCGATGTGGAGCGTGTGATCCGTTGGGTGTGGGTGGCCGGTACGGCACTCGCCGGTTTCGGCGGCGTGTTGTTCGCCACGACCGAGTCGATCAACTGGGAGATGGGTTTCCGCATTCTGTTGCTGATGTTCGCTGGTGTGACCCTCGGTGGCCTCGGCACCGCCTATGGCGCCCTGTTCGGCAGCATCATCGTTGGTCTGTTCATCCAGTTGTCCACGCTCGTGATCCCAACCGACATGAAGAACGTCGGTGCGTTGGTCATGCTGGTGGTGATCTTGTTGGTGCGTCCACAGGGTCTGCTGGGACGTAAAGAGAGAGTGGGCTGAGGGGAGGCGCCATGGATTGGGGCGGCATCATTGAGAACACTTTCCGCGGCTTGATCGGGGAGCAGTTCATTTACTTCGGGCTCGCCGCAATCGGGCTCAACATGCATTTCGGCTTCACCGGTTTGCTGAACTTCGGGCAGGCGGTGTTCATGGCGGCCGGCGCGTACGGCCTGTCGATGGCTGTTGCGACGCTCGGGCTGAACTTCTGGTGGGGTCTGTTGCTCGGCATCGTGGTTTTCCCGCTGATTTTGGCGGCCATCATGGGTGTGCCGACACTGCGGTTGAGAGCGGACTATCTGGCGATCGTGACTATTGCTGTCAGCGAGATGTTCCGCATCATCGCTCGTTCGCCATCGCTTGACCGCTGGACCGGCTCGTCTGACGGCCTCACCGCGTTCGCAAAGACGTTTTACGAGTTCAGTCCCTACGACGCTCAGGAGCGGTATTTCTTCGGGCTGTTCATCGGGAACCAGATGTGGGTGATCACCGTTGGTTGGGTCGTGCTCGCTCTGGTGGTCGGTGCGGTGTACCTCATGATGCGGTCCCCGTGGGGTCGTGTGTTGAAGGCCATCCGCGAAGATGAAGATGCGGCGCGCAGCCTCGGCAAGAACGCCTACTGGTTCAAGATGCAGGCACTGGCGCTGGGCGGCGTGTTCGGTGCGCTCGGCGGCATGCTGCGAGCGATCGGCACCCAGTCGGCGCAGCCCCAGAACTTCATTACCGACGTCACGTTCTTCGCGTGGGTGGCGTTGATCTTGGGCGGCGCCGCCAAGGTCGGCGGCCCGGTGGTCGGTGCGGCCATCTTGTATGCCATCTTGAACTTCACCGACATCTTCTTGCGGAACTCGGTGGCTGATGGGTGGATGCCTGAGTGGCTGATGACCGGCACCCAAGTGGGTCAAGTGCGCTTCATGTTGATCGGTCTCGCGCTGGTCTTGCTGGCGGCATTCAGACCGCAGGGCATATTCGGCTCGAAAGAGGAGATGGCGCTCGATGACCGCTGAGAACACCGCCGATATCCCGATCGCACCAGCATTCGCTGGGGTGCCGTGGGAGCCGGGTGCGGCGAAGCCCGACCCGATCCTCGTCGCTACCGGTGTGCGTCGTAGTTTCGGCGGCCTCACCGCTGTGGATGTTGACCATCTCGAGGTGCAGCGTGGCCAGATC
>RFST01000139.1 GCA_009923855.1 Actinomycetota bacterium | reverse complement strand
GTTCTCGCGGGCAGTCGGATGATCGGCGGTCTTGACGTAGACCTCCCAGCGATGCCCATTCGGGTCGGTCACCCAGGTCTCCACTTTTTCTGCGAAGCAGCACATCGTCTCGTCGATGCCGGTGGTCGTGAGTCCGGCACCGCGTAAACGCTCCTCGGTGGCCACCACCTCATCAGCTGACTCGACCTCGAGGCCGAGATGGTTGATCCCGCCGGCCGGGGCATCCGGGCGTTCGAACACCACGAACTTCAGCGGTGGGTCGGTGAGTGCCCAGTTGGCGTAGCCGTCCTCCACCTTGTCGGGAGCGGTGCCGAATAGGCGGCCGTAGAAGTCGATGGCCTCAGCGAGGTCGGCAACGTCGATGGCGAGTTGTAGGCGCATGCCATCACCGTGACCGATCGGGGTTGCTGTGTCAACCAAATACGACATGAACTAGTTGCCGGCATCGACTGCCACCAGAACGATCAACCACCAGCAGGATCTGCCATCAACTAACCCGGCTCATCTTCAACGCCTTGATCCACGACGCTTCAGTCCGCGACACCACGAAGCCGCCACGACCCGAGGACACCACGACGTGAGAACACGGAGACCCGATAGGGCGCACCCGCTGCCGCGCCAGCCACACTGGGGACATGAGCAGCACTCACGCCCACCGCGTCGGCATCATCGGTTTGGGAACGGTTGGTCGTCGATTCGTTGATCTCTTCACCGCCGATGACCGCTTCGACCTGGTGGCCTGTTGGGACGCATCCGACACCGCACGTGGTGCGTGTGAGGCACCGGTGGTTGCCGATGCTGATCAGGTGATCGCAGCCGCCGATCTCGTCTACATCGCGGTGCCACCGGCCGCTCATGGTGACTACGTGCGGCGCTGCGTGGCCGCGGGCCGGGCAATGTTGTGCGAGAAACCTCTCGGTGTTGATGTGGCCGACTCGCGCGAGTTGACCGCTCTGGTCGATTCCTCGGGACTCGCCGCCGCCGTCAACTTCGTGCACGGCTCTGCGCCCGCAGCCGTTGAACTCGGCCGTCGTCTGGCCAACGGCGACGCAGGCGATATCACGGTGGCCGATCTACGGGTGCATATGCCGCTGTGGCCGCGCGCTTGGCAGGCCGAGGCCACCTGGTTGGGTGCCGCCGCCGAAGGAGGGTGGACCCGTGAGATCGGGTCGCATTTCGTGTTCTGTGCACGCCGGGTGCTGGGCGGGGCGACCCTCGTCGCCGCCACGGTGCACCGGCCAGACCCAACATGCGCCGAGGATCTCGTCCATGCCCGACTCGACTGTGCGGGTGTGCCGATGCTGATCACCGGCACGAGCGGCGGAGCCGGGCCCGAAATCGTCGAGTTCATCGTGCGTGGTACTCAACGATCGTTCCGCATCGTGGACTGGTACCGACTTGAGGTCACCAATGACGACGATGTGTGGACACCTGTGGACCTGCCCGCGGAACCGACGCCGGCGGTGGCGGCCTACCGGGCACAGCTCGATCAGATCGCTGCCATGCTCGACGGTGCCGCCCACACATTGCCCACGTTCTCTGATGCCCTGGCGGTGCAGGAGATCGTTGAGGGCATCTTGTCGGCCGGGTGACCAGCGGGGTGCCACACGGGTGAACCCCCGGCACGTGGCGTCAGGCGGCAAGACTGCTCATGTGAGTTGCTGCGCCGACCAGAGCATCACTCCGTCGCACGGTATGACGGCGGTAGTGATGACGAGCGGACGGACGACGTCTGGATGGGCCACATCGCGATGAGCGACAAAATGAACGAGAGCGGCGCACTCTCCGACTGCCGCCCAGCCGATGCCGACCAGCGCGGCGACGCGCTTGGTGTCTTCGGTCGGTACCTCTCGCTGTGGGTGGCCATCGCCATCGTCGTTGGCGTGGTGCTCGGTGAATTGGTCCCATCGGTTCCCGACACCCTCGCCACATGGGAGGTCTCCAGCGTCAACATTCCGGTGGCCGTGTTGATCTGGGCGATGATCCTGCCGATGATGGTCAGCGTCGACTTCGGGTCGGTGCGCCGCGTCGGTCGTGAACCGGGTGGCCTCGCGGTGACCACCTCGGTGAACTGGTTACTGAAGCCCTTCAGCATGTACCTATTCGCGTGGTTCTTCTTGACCGTGGTCTTCGACGCGTTCATCGATGACGCCAGCGCCGACGGCTACCTCGCCGGAGCGATCTTGCTTGGCGCAGCACCGTGCACGGCGATGGTGTTCGTGTGGAGCCTGCTCGTGCGCGGCGACGCCGGGTACACCTTGGTGCAGGTCGCGGTGAACGACCTAATCATGCTGGTGGCCTTCGCTCCGATCGTGGTCACCCTGCTCGGCATCTCCGATATCGATGTGCCGTGGTCCACGGTGGCGGTGTCAGTGCTGTTGTACATCGTGGTGCCGTTGGTGTCGGGGCTGGTGTTGCGCCGTGCCCTGGTCGCTCGCCGCGGTGCCACCTGGTTCGGCGAACAGTTCTTGCCGCGGCTGTCGCCGGTGACACCAACCGGGCTCATCGTCACGCTTGTGCTGCTCTTCGCCTTCCAGGGCGACACCGTGACCGATTCGCCTGGCCACATCGTGTTGATCGCGGTGCCCCTGATCCTCCAGACCGTGTTCGTCTATGCGGTGGGCTACCGCATCATGCGCTGGCGTCGTATCCGGCATGAGGTCGCGGCGCCGGGAGCGCTGGTGGGTGCCAGCAACTTCTTCGAGCTCGCTGTCGCCGCGGCGATTGCGCTGTTCGGGCTGGACTCTCCCGCTGCGCTTGCCACCGTGGTCGGTGTGCTGGTGGAGGTGCCACTGATGTTGGCGTTGGTGGCACATGCGAACCGGACCCGCGACCGTTTCGCTGTCGCCCCCTGATCCGCGCCTCGCGTTGACTCACTCAGACGAGATCCGAGTACAGGCGATCGGCATCCTCGCCGTGTTGCCCACCGGCGTCGACACGCGCCGTCAGGGTGCGGCGAGTAGCGGATCCCAATTCGGCAATTGCCAGAAGTCGGCGCGCACCCTCGACATCGTGGCGGTCCACGTTCAGTATCCGCCCGGCGTCGACAATGGTCACCACATCGTCTGCGGTGTTGCCCTCCGCAACCACGGCATCACCGGCGGTGATCTGGCCGGGCTCGAGGACCCGAAAGAGAAAGCCGGTGTACCCGGTGGTCTGCATCTCCACCGGTAATGAACGTCGCCCGAATCGTGCCGCCAGTTTGTGGCAGGGGCTGCGTGGCTGGGTGACCTGCACCGTTGCCGTGCCAATCGTGAAGACATCACCGATAGCCACCTCGGTTTCGACCAGGCCGGTGGTGGTCAGGTTCTCGGCCATCGCGGCAACCGCGGGCAGGTCGAGCCCACGTTCTTTCCAGTGGTCGTAGTGCTCGAACGGGTAGGCCAGCAGTGCCATATCGGGGCCACCGTGATGCTCGTACACGTGTTCATCGCCACCGATGCCGAGCACACCGACATCGACGGGACCCGACAGTGGGCTCTTCACGAACGCAGTGGTGACCTCTCGCGTGCCTCGCCGAATGGTGCTCGTACGACCTGCACTGACCGCCACGACCGAGGGCGAGCGCTGGGCATCCAAGTTCTGTGCCCGGTCCGGCTGCGAGGTGTTGCTCACCGGCGCGACATTACCGATGATCGTGCGACGTATCGGCCGGTTGCCGCGTGCCGGCGACCACATGGCAGGCTCGGATCACTGTGATCACCTTCGACGACACCCTTCGTGCCCGAATCGACACCAACTTGTCGGGCCACGACCGCCGCGAACACCCATTAGACGGTCGCCGTCATGCCGCCGTTGCGATCGTGCTGGTGGACTCCGATGCTGAACTCCACGACGGCGACCCACAGTTTCCCGACGGCGTCGACATGTCGATGGTGCCCGGCGACACCCGCGGCCTTGATGGCCGCATGATCGGTGTGGCTGGCGGCGCCGCATTTCTGCTGTGTCGACGCGCACCGCGACTGAACTCACATTCGGGCCAGTGGGCACTGCCGGGGGGCCGCATCGACGACGGGGAAGATGCTGTGACGGCGGCCCTGCGCGAGACCGACGAGGAACTGGGCCTGCGCCTGGGACCCGACCGAGTGCTGGGGCTGCTGGATGACTACCCGACCCGGTCGGGGTATGTGATCACACCCGTGGTGGTGTGGGGTGGTGCCGACCCGGAGATGTCACCATCGCCAGATGAGGTGCAGGCCGTCTACCGCATTGGGCTGCATGCCCTGTGCTGCGATGACTCGCCCCGCTTCATCGACATTCCCGAAAGCGACCGCCCCGTGGTGCAGTTACCACTCGGCAACGACTTGATCCACGCCCCCACCGGCGCGGTGCTGGTGCAGTTCCGATGGGTTGGTATCGAAGGCCGTGCGGCTGATCAGTCGCGGGTTGACGAGTTCGAGCAACCGGTGTTCGCCTGGCGCTGACGCAGCGCCATCACCGCGATGACGTCACGGCAAGTCGCCGTGGACGACAACCTCGCCGACCGTCTCCCAGCGATGGTCGCCGCTCACACCATGGCGGATCAGCGCCGTGCCGGTGGGCATCTCCACGAAGGTGCATCTCCACGAAGGTGGCATCGCCGGCCAATTGACGGGTGCGTACCAACTGCTCGGGCGACCAGTTCTCGGTCTCGGTCACCACGGCCATCGCATCGACCAGGCCAAGGCCAATGGTGAATGCTCCCCCACGTGGATCGGTCATCGGGTCGCACATCGCTGCCGCCGAGCCGCCTACACCAACCAGAAGACCGCCACGGTCGACCACCGCGCACAACGCCGCCCACAACGGCGTGTTCTTCATCACCGTGCGTAAATGAATTGGGGAGTCGCCCACCAGCCACACCGCGTCGGCATCGTTCGCCATCGCGACGTAATCATCGCGGCGTGCATCGGGCCGGGTGAGGGCCATCAGCGGCGACGTGGCGACACCCACCCGTTCCCCCCATGCAACGGCGGCCTCCACCAGCAGGTGAGGCTCCTCGAACGCATCAGCGGTGGGCACCACCAGCACTCTGCCCGATCGCCCCTCGAGCAAGGTGCGCGCGATGTCGTCATTGGCGGTAAACGCACCGCCTCCCATCAAGGCGATCACTGCGGTCATGGCCCGACAGTAGTGCCGAGTTCGCCACCGGCACGCCCAGCATTGAGGCGGCGACCGACCACGTCGCCACGCCCCTGAGGCTGTGCCACCGTCGGCTATTTCCCCTGTCCAAGTACCCCGTACAGCGCCGGGCATGGTGCGACGCGGTGTGTCGTGCGACCATGGAGCCATGGCGCGTGCACCGCACAGCGACGACGATCGCGGCACCGGGGGGCTGCG
>RFST01000138.1 GCA_009923855.1 Actinomycetota bacterium | reverse complement strand
AGAACACGCCGGTGACATCGGTGTAGATCTCGCAGGCGTCCGCATCGAGTGCGGCCGCGATGGCCACTGCGGTGGTGTCAGACCCGCCACGGCCCAACGAGTGAACGCAATGTGGTCGGCCACGGCACGCATCCGGTCGGGATCGGCGACCGAGGTCCCGCCGTACTTTTGGACGATGAGTGTCACGGTGTTGGGAGTCTACGGCGCGGTGTCGGCAGGCATCGCCGATGATCCACAGCGACGTTGTAGCGCGCTATTCGTCGCTGCTCGGAAAAGAGAGCGACACCACATCGAACTCGAGCAGTGACGCTCCGGTGGATACCGGTTGGGTGGGCTTGGCTTCGCCGTGCCCACCGTCGGTGTGGGTGTCACGGTGCTGGTGGGCGAAGGCCTGACCGGTGCGCCATGCTTGAAACGCCTCTTCGGATTCCCAACGTGTCACGACGAAGTACCGGGTGTCGCCGGCGGTGGGGCGCAACAACATGAACTCTTCGAACCCAGGTTCGTTCTCCACTGCTCCGGCGCGGGCAGCGAAGCGCGCTTCGAGTTCGGGACCGGCACCGTCGGGTACCTCGATGGCATTGATTTTCACGACTGACATGTAGTCATGGTGTCATCTGCGGCGCGGTATGTCACATTGCGGATGCACGCACACACGCTGATGTTGGCTCGTTCCCGTTCACACAGCGTTCACAATTGGGATACGGGAAGGAAACGGCTCGCTGACAGCCTGCGGGTCGCCCCTACAACAACGACCGGAAGGAATCTCCGTGGCGTACCAAGCTGAATACATCTGGATCGACGGAACTGAACCCACTCCCATGCTGCGGAGCAAGACCAAGATCCTCGCGGACGACGTGTCCACTCCCCCTATTTGGGGTTTCGACGGCTCCAGCACCAACCAAGCCACCGGCGACAAGTCCGACTGCGTATTGCGGCCGGTGTTCACCTGCTCTGACCCGCTGCGCGGCGGCCCGAACATCTTGGTGATGTGCGAGGTGTTGGTTGCGTCCAACATGCGCCCCCACCCGACCAACACCCGTGCGGCCTGCGCGAAGGTGGAGAAGAAGTACGCCGATGCCGAGATGCTGTTCGGTCTCGAGCAGGAATACACGATGATGCGCATTGACGGCACCCCGCTCGGCTTCCCCGAGGGTGGCGGCATGCCCGCCCCGCAGGGCCCGTACTACTGCGGTGTCGGCGCCGGCCGTATCGCTGGCCGCGACATCGTGGAAGAGCACACCCAGGCATGCATCGACGCCGGACTGTCGATCTCGGGTACCAACGCCGAGGTCATGCCCGGCCAGTGGGAATTCCAAATCGGACCACTCGGCCCCACCGCCGTCGGCGACCAACTGAACGTGGCCCGTTGGCTGCTGCAGCGCATCGCCGAGGACTACAACGTGGTCATCTCCTTCGACGCCAAGCCGATGAAGGGCGACTGGAACGGTGCTGGCTGCCACACGAACTTCTCGTCGGTGGCCATGCGCGACAGCTACAAGGCGATCATTTCGGCCTGTGACGCCATCGGCAAGAACTACATGGAGTTGGTGCAGAACTACGGCGTGGGCATCGAAGACCGCCTCACCGGCCAGCACGAGACCGCCCCGTGGAACAAGTTCAGCTACGGCGTGTCCGACCGCGGCGCGTCGATTCGTATCCCATGGCAGGTGGAGAAGGACGGCAAGGGCTACGCCGAAGATCGCCGTCCGAACGCCAACTGCGATCCGTACACGGTGTCGCGGATGATCACCGACATCGTGTGTGGCGCAGCCACCAAGGGCAAGAAGAGCTGAGGCCTCCGGCCATCAGTACCTGATCCCCCCGACATCACGTCGGCGACACGGGGGCCCCGCGAGGGGCCCCCGTTCGACGTCGCCACACCATGTCAGGGTGCGATTTACCTACGAGTGCCGACACACTGTCGGCGTGAAGGAGCATCCCATGCTCGACCAGCACCGCGACTACGTGCTGAAGACGGTGACCGAACGCGGCGTGCGCCTCGTGCGTCTGTGGTTCACCGATGTGCTCGGCAATCTGAAGAGTTTCGCGATCAGCCCTGCCGAGCTGGAGAACGCCCTGTCCGATGGCATGACCTTCGATGGGTCATCCATCGATGGGTTCTCCCGGGTGCAAGAGGCCGACGTGTTGGCCGTGCCCGACCCGCACACCTTTGAGATCCTGCCGTGGGGCGACCCCGGTAGCGGTGCCGAAGCCCGCGTGTTCTGCGATATCCACGACCTCGACGGCCAACCCTTTGCGGGCGATCCGCGGCAGGTACTGCGCCGACATGTGCAAGCCGCGCACGCCCAAGGGCTCACCTTCTACATCGCGCCCGACATCGAGTTCTTCTACTTTGAACCACCGCAACCAGGAGAGCGGCCGGTGCCGCTGGATTCGGGTGGCTATTTCGACTTGACGACGCGTGACGCCACCGGCGACCTGCGCAAACGCACCATCCGCACACTCGAACAGCTCGGCATCCCCGTGGAGTACTCGTTCCACGAGGACTCGCCCAGCCAGCAAGAAATCGACCTGCGTCACACCGACGCCTTGACGATGGCCGACTCGGTGATGACGTTCCGCCTAGTGGTCCGAGAAGTGGCAGCCAGCCAGGGCCTGTACGCCACCTTCATGCCCAAGCCGCTCGAAGGCGTGCAGGGCTCGGGCATGCACACACACCTGTCGTTGTTCCGTGGCGACGAGAACGCCTTCTACGACCCAGATGACCCCTACAACCTGTCGGCTCTTGCCAAGAGTTTCATGGCCGGCCTGTTGGTGCACGCCGCTGAAATCACCGCCATCACGAACCCCACGGTGAACAGCTACAAACGACTGGTGCCCGGTTTCGAAGCCCCGGTCCATGTCAGTTGGGCCCGCAACAACCGTTCCGGGTTAATTCGGGTGCCAATTCCCAAGCGCGGCAACCCGGTGGCCACCCGGGTGGAGTACCGCTCGCCCGATCCGGCGTGCAACCCGTATCTCGCGTTCTCGCTGATGTTGGCTGCCGGTATGCGCGGGGTGGAGCAGGGCTACGAGCTGCCCGCTGAAGCCGACGCGAACCTGTTCGAGTTGGACGACGTCCGGCTGTCGGATCTGGGGGTGGGGCAACTGCCGCAGTCGCTCGCCGATTCGCTGCGGGTGATGGAACAGTCTGACCTTGTGCGCGAGGCACTCGGTGATCACATCTTCGAGTGGTTCTTGCGCAACAAGCGCCGCGAGTGGCGCGACTACAAGACCCACGTCTCCCAAT
Source organism: Actinomycetota bacterium (assembly GCA_009923855.1). Lineage (GTDB taxonomy): Bacteria > Actinomycetota > Acidimicrobiia > Acidimicrobiales > Ilumatobacteraceae > Casp-actino5. Next base: position 2,066 of record RFST01000138.1, on the reverse strand, counting down.
TCGAGATCGACCGCTACCTCGGGTCGTTGTGACGGTGACATCGAGGCAACCCTGATGAGTGCGCATCCGATCCGAGGCCGTTGTGGCGAAGGCGCCGTGGTGGTGTTCGCTGCCGACATGCCTGCCGATGTGGCCCGCGCTCTCGATATGGCCGGCTACGAATGGCGTCCGGTGCCGGGCCTGCCCGATGCCTCCGCCGCCGAGCCGTCCACCGGATGGGGTGCAGCCGTGGTCGTCGTCGGTGACGACACCGAGGCTGCGTGGGCGTTCTGCCGGGGTCTGCGGCGTTCCGACACCGATCCGGTGCGCACCCTGGTGCTCATCGGGGGCGCGCGCCTCGATGAACTGGACCTGCGTGATGACCTCTTCGACGATTTCTGTATCACGCCGTTCCACCCATCGGAGTTCGACGCGCGGATGCGTCACCTGCTGGCTGCCACCCCGGTGGGGCCAGCGCGGGCCGATCTGGTGGAGTACCAGGAGCTGTCGTTGAACCTCGAGACCTATCAGGCCGCCATCGCCGGCCGACCGTTGGATCTCACGTTCATGGAGTACGAACTTTTGAAGTTCCTCGCTCAGAATCCGGGCAAGGTGTTCAGTCGCGAAATGCTGTTGAGCCGTGTGTGGGGGTACGAGTACTACGGCGGTGCGCGCACAGTTGATGTGCATGTGCGTCGCCTGCGCGCGAAGCTCGGCGAGGAGTACGCCGACATGATCCAGACGGTGCGATCGGTTGGCTACCGCTTCGGCCAGATGCGCTGGGGTGCGACCAGCGACGACTGAGTCGGTCGGCATCCCAGTCGATCAGCACAGATGACTGGGCGTTGACCGGTTCACGCCGGGAACGTGATGCGGCGGCGGCCGGTGGTGGTGAGCGCAACGATTGCGCCAAGAGCCGCGATCAACACGGCCCACGCCAGCACGAGATCTGCGTGCACACCGGTGACAGGCAAGGTGCCGGCGGTGATCTCAAACCCGATGGCCACGCTGAGGCGTTCACCGGTGTTGCCGGTGGTATCGACTTGGATGGTGTGGTCGCCGGCGGCGATGTCGTTCGGTAGATCGAACGTGGAGTCGATGGTGCCGTCCGCGGCGATACGCACGGTGCCCAGCAACTGAGGATCTGACATAACCCACACGGTTGCGGTTGCACCGGGCAACATGCCCTGGCCGGTGACCCGCACTGTTGCGGGCAGAGCCACCACGATGCGCCCATCGGTGGTGACCGTGCCACGGGTCGCGTCTGGCGCGACACCGACAGTGGTGTCGCCAACGCTGATCGCCACGCCGGCCGCGCCAATCGAGTAGGTGGCATCGAGCAGTTCACCATCACCGGAGAGCACCTGAGCGTTCCCCACGCCCGGGGTCAGAGCCACACCGCCAGCGGGGACACGCGGCCCGGTGGCCGATTCTCCGGCAGCCACAACGTCGATATCGAGAGTGATCACTCGTTCGGTGCCGTCGGCGTCGATGTACCCGATGGACAGACGTGCCGGCCCGTCGGTGCCGGTTGGGATGTCGACAGCGAGCACCCATGTGCCATCGGCCGCGACGGTGGCGGTGCCGGCTGCCACCCCATCGATGTAGATGGTGACCGTGGTGCCCGCCAACGCTCCCGCACCGGACAATGCCAACGCGCCGGGTGTTTGCACCACCAACGTGCCGTCGCTGTTGATCCACGTTGTTGCTGCGCCGTCGCTAACTCCAGCGTCACCACCCGCGCCGATCGTGACCGATGCGTCGCCGTCACCGATTGTGATCGAACCGGGTACCTCACCAACCTCGCTCACGGTGACGTCAACGTCAATCGTCTCGCCGTCGGGGCCGGTCGCGCATGGCGAACACGCATCATCGTCAGATGGTGCAGTTGGCTGCGTCGACGACGGAACGGCGTGCAGATAGCCAACCGCGATCGACCTCGCGACCGTGTCCGCGCCGGTCACATCAATTTGCACCACGCGTGGCGTTGTTGTGTCTGGTTCGGTGAACGCCAACGTGGTGTCCACCGTGCCGTCGTTGCTGACCGTGACCGCACCCAGCCGTTGCCCATCGAGGAACACCACGAT
>RFST01000137.1 GCA_009923855.1 Actinomycetota bacterium | reverse complement strand
TATTTCCACCACAAACGACTACTTACACCTTAAACTACACCTCAGGTGGTGATTGTCAACAGATTCAAAGGTCCGTTACCATTACTGTTGATCCTGGTGTTGACGTAACCATTAAAACAGATGCACCAGCTACTATTTTGCCTCAAGGTTCAGTGGTCAATTTAGAAGCTATGGTGGTATCTAATGCGCTAGGCAATATTCAAATTAATTGGACAGGTAATGGGGTAAATCTCGGTAGTGGTGAAGCGATTTCCACCACTTTAATCGAGAATCCAGCTTCTTTTGAAGTGACAGCAGCTACTCCCGCTGGTTGTACTGATGCCGATACCATAGTTTTTGAAATTATACAGCCAAGTATCGAAATTCCAAATGCTTTTACTCCCAATGGTGATGGGAATAATGATTATTTCAACGTACTGTATTCCGGACAAATTGATGAAATATTAGAATTTCAAATTAGAAACAGATGGGGTAAGTTGGTGTACAATAATGAAAATCAATTAGAGGGTTGGGATGGCAATTTGAATGGCAAACCTCAACCTACAGAAGTATATGTCTATTTATTGAAGATCAAACTGCTCGATGGAGAAATCATACAACGACAGGGGGATGTTACTCTAATCCGCTGATCGATCTCCTTGATCTCCACCTGCACCTTGTCGCCGACGTTCAGCACCTCTTCGACGGTCTCGATGCGCTTCTTGTCGGTCAACTTCTTGACTTCGGAGATGTGGAGCAGGCCGTCCTTGCCCGGAACCAGAGAGACGAAGGCACCGAAGTTGGTCGTCTTGACGACCGTTCCCAAGTACCGCTCACCGACCTCGGGCATCGTCGGGTTAGCGATGTTGTTGATCGCCGTCCGTGCCGCTTCGGCCGAAGGACCGTCCGTCGCACCGATGTAGATCGTGCCGTCGTCCTCGATGGTGATGTCGGCGCCGGTGTCTTCCTGGATCTGGTTGATGATCTTGCCCTTCGGCCCGATCACCTCGCCGATCTTGTCGACGGGGACCTTCACCGAGATAACCCGCGGTGCCGTATCCGCCATCTCATCCGGCGCGTCGATCGCCTCGTTCATCACGTCGAGGATCGTCATCCGCGCGTCCCGAGCCTGGGTCAAAGCGCCCGCGAGAATATCCGCAGGAATCCCGTCCAGCTTGGTGTCCAACTGCAAGGCGGTGACGAACTCGCGCGTGCCGGCGACCTTGAAGTCCATGTCGCCGTAGGCGTCCTCGGCTCCGAGGATGTCGGTCAACGTGACGTACTCGGTCGAGCCGTCGACGTCACCGGAGATGAGTCCCATCGCGATACCCGCGACAGGAGCCTTCAACGGAACACCCGCGTTCAGCAGCGCCATCGTCGATGCACACACCGAGCCCATGGACGTCGAGCCGTTGGAGCCGAGCGCCTCGGACACCTGGCGGATCGCATACGGGAATTCCTCCCGGGTCGGCAGGACGGGCAACAGGGCACGTTCGGCGAGCGCACCGTGTCCGATTTCGCGTCGCTTCGGCGACCCGACCCGACCGGTTTCGCCGGTGCTGTAGGGCGGGAAGTTGTAGTTGTGCATGTACCGCTTGCGGTTGTCCGGATTCAGCGTGTCCAACAACTGCTCCATGCGCAGCATGTTCAGTGTTGTCACGCCCAGAATCTGCGTTTCTCCGCGCTCGAACAGTGCCGAGCCATGGGTTCGCGGCAGGATGTCCACCTCGGCGCTGAGCGAACGAATGTCGGTGAGTCCTCGTCCATCAATGCGCACCTTGTCGCGAAGCACGCGGTCGCGTACCGCCGTCTTGGTGACCGCTCGAAACGCCGCGGAGAGTTCCTTCTCCCGGCCTTCGAAGTTCGCGGCCAGTTCGGCGACCACGGTGGTCTTGATGTCGTCCAGACGTGCTTCGCGAGGAGCCTTCTCCACAATGGCGAGAGCATCACGCACGTCGGCGATGGCCAGGCGCTCCACGGCGTCGTAGGCGTCGTCTTCGTACTCCAGGAAGACCGGGTAGTCCGCGACGGGCTTCGCCGCCGCATCGGCCAACTGGCACGACACCGCCGCGGTCAAACGTCCGCCCTGACGCAACGGACGCAATGCCGCCACCCGAGCCGCGTCGGGAACCCGCGGACATTCATCGTGGCGCAGGCCCGCAACCTCCACGATTTCGTTATTGAACCGGCCCTCGGCCGCGGCGGCGATGGCCCGGCGATGCGACTCGAGCGCGAACGCCTCCATATCGCCACGGGTGATGTCGAAACGTTCCGCGATGCGCTCCGCCGCGTCGAACTGGTCGAACCGGCTGTCGCCGTAACGCTTCACCCAACCCGGTGACGACGTGAACGGATCGAAGCCGTCATCGCCGGGCACAGCGAAGGCTTGCATCATCGGCACCTGCGACATCGACTGGATACCACCGGCCACCACCATGTCGGCCTGGCCGGACAAAATCGCCTGCGCCGCAAAATGCACGGCCTGTTGCGATGACCCGCATCGACGATCGATCGTGGTACCTGGCACATGCTCGGGCATATCAGCCACCAGCCACGCCGTGCGGGCCAGGCATCCGGCCTGCGGGCCAACCGAGTCGACATTGCCGACCATCACGTCATCGACCGAGTCGACATTGCCGACCATCACGTCATCGACCTCACCGGGGTCGATGCCGGTGCGATCGATCAGCGCAGCGATCACTTCGGCGCCAAGGTCGGCGGGATGCACCTCGGCGAGGCCGCCACCAGCACGGCCGACCGGCGACCGCACCGCATCCACGATGTACACAGGTTCACGTTGAGTGCTCATGGCCGCGCACCGTAAACAAACTCGGCCATCTCATGCGGCGGAATTTCGGATCACCGCCATCGCGGCCCGCGCGCGGCTACATCGCTGGCGGTACCGAGCGCAGATCACCGCGCCAACGATCCTCGTGGATCACCTGGTCGACCGGCACGCGGTTCACCGGCCCGAACTGCCGTAGTGGCCATCCCATCGGAATCAGGCACCCGATCAGCACATCGTCGGGGATCTCCAGCACCTCACGGATCGCTGGTTCAGCAACCCCATGGAAGGTGGTGAATACCGTGCCCAACCCGAGGGACCGCGCCGCCACCACCATGTTCTGTGCCGCCGGGTAGATCGACGACCACACAAACGACTCCCGCGGCGCCACATAGGGATACACCGGCCGCCCACACACCAACATCAGCACCGGGCAATCAGCCAACGTCGACAACAGGTGCGCCGTGCCGTCCAACATCAACCGGTGGGTGCGATCCGGTCGTTCCATCGCCGCTACTGCCGGCGCCAGCGCCGACTCGATCGCGGTGGCAATGGCCGATTTCGTGGCCGCATCGCGAACCACGATGACATCACGACCCTGTGAGTTCCCAGGGCTCGGCGCCCACGTACCGGCCTCCACCACCTGGGTGACCAGAGCATCATCAACCGGGTCCGGCAACAAATGCCGCATCGCCCGGCAGGTGCGCATGGCCTCCAACACCTCATTGCTCATCGTTGATGCACCGCTGCTCACGCTGTGGCACCGCCGTCGATGACCAGAACCTGTCCGGTGACGAACGCCGCCAAGTCCGACACCAAAAACATCACGCCACGTGCGATGTGATCAGGTTGGCCGGCCATTCCGAGCGGGTTCGCCGCGATGCGTTTGTCGATATCGATTCCGCTCGCGCGCAACGGCTCCAGTTGGGCCTGCACACCAGGCGTATCGATCACCCCGGGAGCGATCGCATTCACACGAATGCCCTGGGGGCCCAACTCGATGGCATGAGCACGCGTCATCGACACCACCGCTGCCTTCGATGCCGAATAGGCCGAGATTCCTGCACCACCGCCCAGCGCAGCAATGGACGCCATGTTCACGATTGACCCACCGTTGGGCATACGGTTCGCCGCTTCACGAGCCGCGGAGAACACCGCGCGCACATTCACCTCCAACATGCGGGCAACGAAATCGTCCGATGCGGACTGCATCGGCCCCGTCGTCGGGAAGATGCCGGCATTGTTCACACAGATGTCGAGCCCGCTGTCCCCCGCGGCCGTGTCGGCGGCCGCACCGAGCTGCGCAGCATCGGTCACGTCGCAGGCCACAAATGTGGCACCAAGACGGTCGGCTGTGGCAGCGCCATCGGTATCGAGATCGGCGAGCGTCACCGCGACACCGGCTTCCACCAGCCGTGCCACCACCGCTGCACCGATGCCCCCGGTGACGAGCGCACGACGACCCGCCAACGAGAACACCGAATCGAGTGCCGGTGCTGTGTCCATCTCCCACCCCTCTCTGTTGCGGCCTTTACCGCTGTGCACAAACTAGAACGCGGCCCGCCACCGGCCGATGTCGACAACCGTGCGCCGCACGCACATACGACTGCGACTCATGGCAGCCGCCACCTGACACCTACGCTCAGCGTTCACCGCCGCACATCCTCACGGGAGCCGCTACGTTGAAATTCACCGCCAATCTGATGCGCAACGACATCGACGCGCGCACGTGGGCGCAACGCCGCGAAGCAGAAGGGTTGGACCGCATCTCCGTTGCTGATCATTTCGTGACGAACACCCGCGCCTACCCCCACGTATGGGTCACCGCCACCGCGATGGCCAGCGCCACCACCCACATCGACATCACCACCGCGTTCGTGAACAACCTGTTTCGCAACCCGGTCGAAGTCGCCCAGGCCGCCATGACCCTGCAGCAGGTGAGTGACGGTCGTTTCCACCTCGGGCTCGGCGCCGGCTGGGCCGCTGCAGAACTTGCTGCAGCTGGAATGGAGTACCCACCAGCCGGGGTGCGTGCCGGCGCGTTCGCCGAATCGGCACAGATCATTCGCGCTCTGCTCCACGGCGGTGCCTGCCACCACCACGGCACGCATTACCGCATCGACATCAACGGCTTCGGCGCGCCCGGTGATCCACCACCGCTGATCTGCTCCGTCGGCGGCCCACGCACGATCGCCGAAGTCACCCCGCATGCCGATGCGGTGGAACTGAAACCTGCCAGCCGCGCCACCCGGGCCGGCGCATTGAACCTCCACGAGTTGAGCCAGGTCACCGACGACGATCTGCTCGACGCCGTTGCAGCAGTGCGGGCAATTAACCCCGATATCGAGATCGGCATGTTCGTGCTGTGCGCCATCGGCGACGACGCCGGCACCCGCGCCATGGTCGATGCCCTCGGCGATGGCCTGTACTCACGTTTCTCCGGTTCGCCGGGTGAGTGACGGTCGTTTCCACCTCGGGCTCGGTGCCGGCTGGGCCGCCGCCGAACTTGCTGCAGCTGGAATGGAGTACCCACCGGCTGGGGTGCGCGCCGGGGCGTTCGCCGAATCGGCGCAGATCATTCGTGCACTGCTCCACGGCGGTGCCTGCCACCACCACGGCACGCATTACCGCATCGA
>RFST01000136.1 GCA_009923855.1 Actinomycetota bacterium | reverse complement strand
GTCGTGCTCCATCGGCGACATCGTGAACTCTGGCACCGAATTGGGAGTCATCTCGGCCCCTGATCGGGTCCACTCGATAGCCGCTCCGTTCACCGGGGTTGTCCGCGGGGCCATCGCCGACGGATTTCATGTGTGGACGGGCCTGAAGATCGCCGACATCGACCCACGATGTGAACCCTCGGCCTGTTGGGAGATATCCGACAAGGCGCTCGCCATCGGTGGGGGTGTCGTAGAGGCCGTGATGGCCCGCCACGCGCCGTGACCGACTCAATCTCCGCCGACGAACTGGCCGGCTCGCTCGATATCGGTGCGGGCATGCTCATTGCCCTGGTCGGAGGCGGCGGTAAGACAACGCTCGGGCATCAACTGGTGCGTTCGCTCGGGCCCTCCAGTGTGCTGACCACTACCACCCGCATGGGCGCCCGCCAGACAGGCGGCCTCGACGTCATCGATCTCAGCACCGATGCACTGCCGGACCGAGTGCACAACCCAACAATGATCCATGCTGGCCTGAGGGATGGAAAGGCCCGCGGCGTCACACCACAGTGGTGTGACGAACAGATGGCCGCTGCGCTGTGCGACACGATGATCGTTGAGGCTGACGGAGCTCGCCATCGGCCGTTCAAGGCACCTGCCGATCACGAACCGGTGATCCCGTCATCCAGCGACCTTGTGGTCTCGGTCATTGGCGCCGACGCACTTGGCCGTGTGATCGCCGACAACTGCTTCCGACCGTTGAGAGTTGCAGCAGTCGCCGGTGTGTCGCCCTGGCAACGGCTCAGTCCTGCAATCGCTGCCGATGTGCTCTGCTCGGACCGCGGCGGCGGTCGCAACGTTCCTCGAGGCGCGCGACGCCATGTGGTCGTCACGAAGGTGCCCGCACCAGATGACGACAGCGCCCAACGCGACCTGGTCGATGAGTTGGCTGCCCGCCTGACGGGCCGACTCGATGTGACGTTGGTCGAATGGCATGAGCCCGCAGAAATGGCCGGACTGGACCCGCACCCGCTGTGACCTCGTAGTGTCAAGCGCCGATGCAACTCGGTGTGAACCTCATCCCGCACGGCGACCCCACGGCGACGATCGCTGTGGCGGTCGCAGCCGAACAGGCGGGCTTTACCCGATGCCTCGTCTATGACGAGGGCTTAGCTACACACGATGTGTACGTGATGTGCACCGCCATTGCAGCGGCAACGCACTCCATTCAGGTGGGACCGGGAATCACCAACCCCTACACCCGCCATCCTGCGCAGACCGCGGCTGCGGTTGCCAGCCTCGACGCTGTCTCGTCGGGGCGCGCGCTGTTGGGTATCGGAGCGGGTGGCAGCCTCACCCTCGACCCACTAGGAATCGAACGGACTCGACCCTTGGGGGCCGTCGCCGATGCAATCGCCACCACACGTGCGTTGTGGGCGGGTGACAGCGTCGATGTCGACGGGCAGCACACCTGCCGCGGAGCACGTCTCCATGGCGCTCGTCACGACATTGAGATCTGGCTCGCCGGGCGTGGCCCGAAAATGTTGGAGCTCGGTGCAAGTTCATGTGATGGGGTGATTCTCGACTTTCTCCACCCCAGCGTCCTCGAGGCAGCGGTGACCCGGATCCGCGCCGCAGCGGGGGAGCACCGGCCACGACTGTCGTACTCGACGTCGATCGTCATGAACGATGACGACATGGCAGCGGTGCGACCTCATATGACCTACCGACTCGTTGACACCCCCGAGGAGGTTCGCGCCGAATTAGGACTTGATGACGAGACGCGCACCGTCATCCGGACCGCGCTCGGTCAGGGTCTAGAGGCGGCGGCGGCGCACGTGCGAGATGATTGGGTGGCACCGTTCGTCATCGCGGGCGATGCAGCCGAATGCGCACGTGGCGTGCGCTCGCTCGCGGAACGACATGGAATCGACGAGTTCCTTCTCCCAGTGTTTGATATGACCGACCCTGTCGATTACGTCCGCAGGGTTGGCGCCGCACTCAACGGCTGAGCCACTCGCCGCGAGCGATGAGTACATCGCGCAGGACATCGCACGAGTCGGTCATGATGCCGTCAACCCCGAGATCCAAGAGGCGGGTCATCTCTGGTGCATCGTCGATGGTCCACACATGGACCTGCATTCCCGCCCGGTGGGCACGACGCACGAAGCGTGTCGTTACGACCGGGAGCGGCCCCTGACGCACAGGCACCTGGGCGGCCTGTACTCCACGCGGCGCGCGACCAGCCACCAGTGCGGCAACCTCAGCGGGAGAACACGAGGTGCACAGCGACGGACCGAACCGTTGGCGCAAGGCGCGAAGTCGTCGCCCAGAGAACGAACCGATGCATACCCGCTCGAGGCAGTCCGCTTGCTCCAGTGCCAATGCGAGTGGTTCGACCGCATCATCGGACTTGCAGTCAATATTGAAGCGTCGATCACTAAAGGTGGAGAGAAGCTCATCAAGGCGCGGCACCTTGGCCACACCGCCGACACGCGCGGCGGCAATCTCGGACCACGTCATATCCGCAATACGGCCCGCGCGGTCGCATGTACGTGACAGATCGTCGTCGTGAAAGGCCACAAGAACACCGTCGGCACTGAGGTGCACATCCGTTTCGAGATATCGATACCCGAGTGACACCGCATGCGAGAAGGCCTCAAGGGTGTTCTCTGGATGGTGCGACGTACCTCCGCGATGAGCGAAGGCAAGAACTCCGGCGTGATCGAGATATGGATGGGTGGGGGAGGGCCGTCCCACCTCTAGATGCTCCGCCCAGCGGCGTCCCAGTATTCGTCCTTCAGTAGCCGCTTGTAGAGCTTGCCGGTGGGATGCCGGGGGAGTTCGGCACGGAAATCCACCGACCGCGGGCACTTGACGTCAGCGAGATGCTCGCGGCAGAAGCGGATGAGTTCACGCTCGATTTCGGCGGCCGCGTCATCGTCAGCAGGCATCTCCATCGGTTGCACCACCGCTTTGACTTCCTCACCGAAATCGTCGTTCGGCACGCCGAAGACAGCGACATCGGCAACTGCGGGGTGGGTCACCAAGAGGTTCTCGGACTCCTGCGGGTAGACGTTCACCCCGCCGGTGATGATCATGTATGCCTTGCGGTCCGTCAGATACAAAAAGCCGTCCTCGTCCAGACGGCCGACGTCACCGAGTGTGGACCAGCCCTTCGGATGCCGAGACCCAGCGGTTTTCTCCGGATCGTTGTGGTATTCAAAACTCGCAGCTCCCTCGAAGTACACCGTGCCGGCCTCGCCGACAGGCACCTCGTCGCCGTCATCATCGACGATGTGCACGGTGCAGTTGATCGGCATCCCCACAGTGCCCGGATGCCCCAGCCACATCTCGCTATTGCAGTACACGAAGCCGTTGCCCTCGGTGCCCGCGTAATACTCATGAATAACAGGACCCCACCAGTCGATCATCTGCTGCTTGACCGCCACCGGGCATGGGGCTGCGGCGTGAATAGCAACTTCGAGGCTGGACACGTCGTAGGCGGTGCGTACCTCGTCGGGAAGTTTCAACATGCGAACGAACATCGTGGGCACTAACTGTGAGTGCGTCACGCCGTGCTCGGCAACGAGTTGGAGGTAGCGCTCAGGATCGAATTTCTCCATGACGACAACCGTTGAACCGCAGGCCAACACAGCCATGCAAAAGCGCAGAGGCGCGGCGTGGTACAGAGGTGCAGGAGACAGGTACACCTTCTGGTCATTCATGCCAAAGAGAAGGTTCAGCAAATTCTCGACTCCGCTGCCGTACTCGTCAAGTGACGTCGGCACGAACTCAGGGAGGACGCCTTTCGGCCTACCTGTCGTGCCCGACGAGTAGAGCATGTCCGTTCCCGCTACGCGATTCTCAAGAGCTGTTGCGTCGTGCGCTGCAACCGCATCCTCGTAGGACTCGTAGCCATCGATCACCCCATCCAACATCAGGAACAATTCGATGTCAGGCACCGATGACCTGATCTCCGCAGCTTGATCCGCCTTTGCCAACGACGTGATGAAAGCGCGCGCGCCACAGTCATTGATGATGTACGACAGCTCATCAGCTGTGAGCCGCGATGAGGCAGCGGTATAGATCAAACCCGCATAGTTGCAGCCCCAGAGAATCTCGAGGTATCGCGGATGGTTCTCCATGCAGATAGCGATGTGATCACCCGGGTTGAGCCCGGCGTCGCGCAGCAGGCGAGACAGCCGATTCGCTGCCGCATCAAGCTCGGCGAAGGTCTGCACCTGGCCGGTGTCCGCCATGATCACGGCCGGCTTGTCGGCGAGGGTGGGGAGATGTGCACCGGGATACATGGCCGAAAAGGTAGCCGTTGCACCCCACGTGGTGGTCAACTGGTCAGATGATCGATCGCGACATCAAACAGTGCCTCGGGCAGATGATGAAGGGCGTCGAGGTCGTCGCTGCCCGTCATGACGGCATCACGCGGGCCTACACAAGCCATTGGGTGAGCCAGGTCTCGTTCGCCGAACCGATCGTCATGGCATCGGTCTCGCCGCGACACGACACCTACCCCCTGATGATCGCTGCGGGGGAATTCTCCGTCAGCATTCTCGCGGGTGACCAGGTCGCCGAAGGCCAGTACTTCTCGTATCCGGGTCGCAAATTCCATCGGATCGCCACCGAATACCTCACCGACTGGCCCGATGACCCGGCGGCGCCGCCGGTCGTTGTGAACTCGATCGCATGGCTGCGCTGTCGTATCCGCGAGGAGATGCCGATGCAGGATCATCAGCTCGTCTTCGCCGATGTCATCGCGGTGGAAGCGGTTCGGCTGAAAGAACCACCGCTGTTGTATTCGAGCCGGCTCGGATGGCGGATCGCCGGGGATCGAGCTCGCGAGCCGGGTACCAGCATCCGCGACGCCCTACTCGAACGGGTGCGTGATGCCGGATACGACACCGATGATCGCGGCGCATCCGTCAGCGACGACTAGTCGCCCAGATGACCGGTGAGGCGCACCGCCAGGCAGTCACCACCAACACACCTCATTACGGAAGGGTGGTTGCCACGTCAATATCGACTTCCGCCGCATCGACCGTCTCGGGGGTGCTGGCCACACCCCGACAATGCTCATTGAGGTACGCCGCAATTCGTTCGGGCGGCTCAAGGTCGGGCGCACGAACCTCGGCATCAGGTCCGGGCTCCGGAGAATCTGAATCCGCGTTCGTTGCCTGCTCTACGTTGGGATCTGTAGGAATCGTCGAGTCGGCTGATGGGGCAATCGTGGACGGTGGAACCGTCGTGGTCGGCACCAGAACCCAATCCGCGGGACTCTCGCCGGCGGCCATCGCATCGGCAACAATTCTGAGGTTGACCGCGAGTTCGTCGGGGGCAACGTCGGCTACCGCCCGGTAGACGGTGATGACACGCTCGGGTGTGAGGCTCTCATCGTCCAGGTCCAACAGGTCCGTGCACCACG
>RFST01000135.1 GCA_009923855.1 Actinomycetota bacterium | reverse complement strand
GGCCTGGATCTGCCCGAGGTGTCGCTGGTGTGCATTCTGGATGCCGACAAAGAGGGGTTCTTGCGCAGCGAGACCTCGCTCATCCAGATGATCGGCCGAGCAGCACGAAATGTGGACGGTCAAGTGGTGATGTACGCCGACACCATCACCGACTCGATGCGTCGCGCCATCGATGAGACCCAGCGTCGCCGCGGGCTGCAGATCGCCTACAACGCTGAACACGGCATCGATCCGCAGACGGTGCGTAAAGCGGTGGGCGACATCTTGTCGATGTTGCGTCCCGAGGCAGCCAGTGCGCCCACGCCAGGTCGTGATCGGCGGCGCCAACGCGAACGGGAGAAGGTACAACGCGAACTGGCCTCGTTGCCGCAGCAGGAGATCGCTCGTTTGATTCAGACGTTGGAAGCGGAGATGGCCGAGGCGGCCGAAGAATTGAAGTTCGAGTACGCCGCACGTTTGCGTGACGAGATCGCCGATCTACGTCGCGAACTCCGTGACGCCGGCTGAGTCAGCCGGCTGTAGCCTCACCCGCCGTGCCCCCCTCGAAACGCCGCACCGCCGATGCGCCGGTGATCAGCGTGCGCGGAGCTCGCGAGCACAATCTGCGCGACATCCACGTGGAGTTGCCCCGTGACAAACTCATTGTGTTCACCGGGCTGTCGGGTTCGGGGAAGTCCTCTCTGGCATTCGACACGATCTACGCCGAAGGGCAGCGTCGCTATGTCGAGTCGCTGTCGTCGTACGCACGTCAGTTCCTCGGGCAGATGGACAAACCCGATGTCGATTCGATTGAGGGGCTGTCGCCGGCCATCTCAATCGATCAGAAATCGGCGAGCCGAAACCCACGATCCACGGTGGGCACGATCACCGAGGTCTACGACTATCTGCGCTTGCTGTACGCCCGTATCGGCGTGCAGCACTGCCCAACCGACGGCACCCGCCTGCAGCGGCAGACACCGCAACAGATTGTTGACCGGGTACTGGAGCTTCCCGAGGGCACCCGATTCCAGGTACTCGCACCCGTGGTTCGCGGTCGAAAAGGCGAGTACGACACGCTTCTCGAAGATCTGTCTGGCCAGGGCTATGTGCGCGCACGCATCGACGGCGACGTCGTGCAGATCGATGAGTTTTTGGCGGCAGGGGAGCGGCTGGCCAGATACGAACAGCACGACATCGAAGTGGTGGTCGACCGGCTCGTTCTGAAAGAGGGCATTGAGCGCCGACTCACAGATTCACTGGAGAGTGCGTTGCAACTCGCCGATGGCGTCGCCCAGATCGACATCGTCGCTCGCGACGGTGAAGAGGGCGAGGTGCTCACCTTCTCGCAGCATCTGGCCTGTCCCACATGCGGATCCAGCTACGACGAGCCTGCACCGAGGAACTTCTCGTTCAACTCCCCCTACGGGGCATGCGAGACCTGTGATGGTCTGGGAACCACGTTTGAGGTCGATCCGGAACTGGTGGTTCCCGACGGCGATCTCAGTGTGAACGATGGAGCGATCGCCCCGTGGCGCAGCGCTCACACGCGCTATTTCGTTCGCATGCTCGATGCAGTTGCCGAGGAGAACGGCATCGACCTCGACGTGGCGTGGTCGGATCTGCCCGCGAAGCACCGCAAGGTGCTGCTGCACGGTGTTGGCGGCAATCTCACCGTGAAGTACCGCAATCGCTACGGCCGACACCGTACGTACACCACCGAGTACGAGGGCGTCATCAACTGGATTAAGCGGCGCCACGAGTCGGCGGAATCGGACTGGAGCCGTGAGCAGTTCGAGGGATACATGCGCGAGGTGCCCTGTTCAGCATGCGGTGGGGCGCGCCTGCGGCCGTTCACCCTTGCCGTCACAGTCAATGGGCGAAATATCGCCGAAGTGTGCGAGATGTCCATTGCCGATGCAGCGGAGTTCCTGGGTGGTCTCGAACTCAGCGAACGCGACCGGATGATCGCCGAACGGATCACTCGCGAGATCGATGCGCGTCTTGGCTTCCTGCTCGACGTCGGCCTCGACTACCTCAGCCTTGCCCGTTCGGCCGGAACCCTTGCTGGTGGGGAAGCGCAACGCATTCGCCTGGCCAGCCAGATCGGGTCGGGTCTGGTGGGCACGCTGTACGTGCTGGATGAACCCTCGATCGGTTTGCATCAGCGCGACAACCGTCGTCTGATCGACACACTCACTCGTCTGCGTGATCTGGGCAACACCGTTCTGGTGGTCGAACACGATGAGGAGACCATCCGCGAGAGCGACTGGGTGGTTGACATCGGGCCGGGCGCAGGAGAGCACGGTGGTCGTGTGGTGCACTCCGGGCCGGTCGCCGAGCTGGTGAAGGCGAAGGATTCGGTGACAGGCGACTACATCGCTGGTCGCCGCAGCATTCCGGTGCCCGACGTGCGGCGCACACCGAGCGGCGATCATCTGCGCATCATCGGCGCCCGAGAGCACAACTTGACCGGTATCGATGTTGATATCCCACTGGGGTGTTTCGTGGCCGTGACCGGCGTGTCGGGCTCGGGGAAGTCAACCCTCGTGCGCGACATTTTGTTGCCGGTGCTGATGCAGCGCATCTATTCGTCGAAGACCGCGGCCGGGCGCCACAAGAAGATCGAGGGAATCGAGCACCTCGACAAGGTCATCGACATGGATCAGTCGCCCATTGGGCGCACGCCGCGTTCGAATCCAGCGACGTACACCGGGGTGTTCGACAACATCCGCAAACTGTTCGCCACCACCAACGAGGCGAAAGTCCGGGGGTATCAGCCGGGCCGTTTCTCGTTCAATGTCAAGGGCGGGCGCTGCGAGGCATGTTCAGGTGACGGCACAATCAAAATCGAGATGCACTTCCTGCCCGATGTGTATGTGCCGTGTGAGGTGTGCAAAGGAGCTCGCTACAACCGCGACACGCTCGACATCGAGTTCAAGGGTCGCAATATCGCCGATGTGTTGAACATGCCGGTGGCCGAAGCCGTCGAGTTCTTCGCGAATCAACCGCGCATCGTGCGGTACCTGCAGACGCTGATGGACGTGGGGCTCGGTTATGTGCGCCTCGGCCAGAGTGCCCCCACCCTGTCGGGCGGGGAGGCGCAGCGGGTGAAACTCGCCACCGAGCTGGCGAAGCGATCGACTGGGCACACCATCTATCTGCTCGATGAGCCGACCACTGGTCTTCATTTCGAGGATGTGCGGCGTTTGTTGACTGTGCTGGGCCGACTGGTGGATGCCGGCAACACCGTGTTGGTGATCGAACACAATCTGGACGTGATCAAGACCGCGGACTGGTTGATCGACCTCGGTCCCGAAGGTGGTGTCGGTGGCGGCACGGTTGTTGCTGAGGGAACCCCAGAGCAGGTAGCGGCAGTGAAGGCATCTCACACCGGGCGCTTCCTGCGAGACTTGCTCACGTGACCCAACTCGACCCGTCGACAATCGAGGGCCGCGATGCGCTGCAGAGACGCACGCTGAATGTGCTGCGATTAGCGGTCGTACCTGGTCAGGTGGCCGTGGCCGGCACGGTGGCCGTGGTGTCGTTGTTGGCCAAGGACATGTTGGGGTCCGACCGCCTGGCGGGGCTCGGTTCAGCCGCGTTCACGCTCGGCTCGGCTGTGGTGGCGATTCCGTTGGCTGCGCTCATGCGGCGTCGAGGTCGCCGACCGGGCCTCACCACGGCGCTCGCCATCGGTTCGGTGGGCGCCCTTGTCGCGGCCGCTGGCGGTCAGACACGTTGGTTCTGGTTGTTCATTGTGGGAATGTTGCTGTTCGGTTCTGGCCAGGCAGCCACATTGCAGGCCCGGTATGTGGCTGCTGATCTCTCCACCGAGGCAGAACGCGCGAAGTCCATTGGTGCGATCGTCTGGATCGGCACGCTCGGCGCAGTGTTCGGACCGTTGTTCACACCCCTGGAGAAGCGTTTCGGAATGTGGCTGGGCCTTGACGAGTACGTCGGCCCTTATCTGTTCGCTGCGGCCCTCTTCGCTACCGGTGCGGTGGCGTACACCGTGTTGTTGCGACCTGACCCACTGCAGGTGGTCGGTGGTGTGGACCCGTCCGCCCAGCGGGTTCGGCCGCTCCGTCAGGCGCGTCGTTCGATGAATGTGATTCGGTCGTCACCCGGTGCGGTACTGGGGTTGGTGGCGATGGCGGGCTCGCAGGCGGCGATGGTGGGTGTGATGACGATGACGCCGCCGCATATGGCCGACCACGGCCACGAGGACCTATCGGCGATGGTGATCGCGTTGCACATCGTGGGCATGTTCGGCCTTGCACCGCTGGTCGGCCGTTTCGTCGATCGCGTGGGCCCGGTGCGGGCCATCACATGGGGTGCCGTCATGCTTGGTGCGTCCACGATCATCACCCAGGTCGCGGGCTACGTGCCGGTCCTGGTCTTCGTGGGGCTCTTCCTGTTGGGCCTCGGCTGGAACATTGGACTGATCGGCGGCACCACCTTGCTCACCTCATCGGTGCCGGCGGAGTCGAGAGTGGAGGCGCAAGGTACGGCTGACCTCACCCTCAGCCTCTGTGGTGCCGTGGCTGCATTCAGCTCCGGTTTCGTGAAACAGGCCTTTGAGTTCCACATCCTCGCCGATCTGGCCACAGTGGTGGCCGGTGTGATCTTGGTCCGCGCCTGGTGGACCAAAGTGCGTCTTAGCGCAGTCGTTTCGACAGCTCGTTGAGTCGCTCTTTCTCAGACCGCGACAACGCGTCGAGCCCCTCCGAGGAAATTTTGTCGAGGAGGCGGTCAAGTTCGGCCTGCATCGCCGCGGTTTCCGCACTTGGTGCTCCGGTGGGCGGTTCCCATGGGCCGGGCACCACACGCTGGGCGGGCTTGCGCACGGGGCGTTTCACTCGTCCTGAGCGCGAACGCGTTGGGCGAGAGTGTTTCGATCCCGATCCCAACCGAGGAATGAAATCGAGGCGATCGGCAAACCCCCATTGACGAATGGAGAACAGTGCGATACCGATGGCGAGGAGGAGCACCACGAGGGTTCCCCACCAGCGGTTGCCGGCGTAACCGAGTACGTCGAGACCAACGAAAACCGATGCGATCACCCATGCGGGGATGCCAAAGAAGAACGGCGCGTTCGGGTTCTCGACGGCGAAGATGACCAGCATGATGGTGCCCAAGAGGTTGAGGCCCGCCTCGGGCGCGGTGGCGAGATCACCGACGATCGACACGAACAACGTGGGAGCGATCACGATGGCGGCCACCATGCGCGTATACCGAATACGCCCCACCATCTCTTCAACGATGTGGCCGAAGAACCAGAAGAAGAACATCGAAATCAACACCCAGATGCTCGGTTGGCTCACGAAGGGCCACGTCGCGAGACGCCAGACCTCGCCCTGGCGCACGAACTCGGGGAAGAAGACCAGGTTGGCGACCGCTGATGGGCTCACCGCGTAGACAAACAGCGAGATCACTCCGACA
>RFST01000134.1 GCA_009923855.1 Actinomycetota bacterium | reverse complement strand
CATCGCCGAGGGCATACGCGCCGGTGGGCCGACCACCGAGGCATGTGCCCGATGCGATGCGCCAAAGGCATCGTTCACGTACGCGTCCACGCCATCGACCAGACGATCGACGAACGCCGGATCATTTGCTGTTTCACCCGGGTCGAACCGCAGGTTCTCAAGTAGTTCGACACCAGGTGCCAACTCGGCGAGCCGAGCGCACACCGGATCAAGTGAATAGGCGGGATCGGGGCGCCCCGACGGTCGACCGAGGTGGCTGGCACATACCACTGATGCCCCCGCAGCCTGCAACCACTCGATCGTTGGTAACGCTGCACGGATGCGCAAGTCGTCGGTGATACGCACGCCGTCGGCGGTGGCCTCAAGGGGAACGTTGAAATCACAACGCACCAGCACACGGCAACCATTGAGGTCGCCCAGATCCTCCAGCCGAGGAATGCCGTCGTCGGCCATGGTCAACGCGCGACGTGACGAACGAGGTCGACCAGGCGGTTCGAATAACCCCATTCATTGTCGTACCAGGAGCACACCTTCACCATCTTGCCCATCGACATCGTCATCCCGGCGTCGAAGATCGACGAATGCGGATCACCCACGATGTCACTCGACACGATCGGATCCTCGGTGTACTTCAGGATCCCCTTCAACGCCCCACGGCGCGCGGCATCGGCAAACGCAGCGTTGATGTCGGCAACCGAGGCCTTCGTCTTCAGGTTCGCTGTGAAGTCGGTGATCGACCCGGTCGGCACCGGCACCCGCAAGGCGGTGCCATCGAGGCGGCCCTTCATCGACTCCATCACCAAACTGGTCGCCCTTGCCGCACCAGTGGACGTCGGGATGATGTTGATCGCGGCGCCTCGCGCGCGACGCAGATCGGAATGCGGCCCATCGACCAGCGACTGGTCACCGGTGTAGGCATGCACCGTCGTCATCAAGCCCTCGGTCACTCCGAAGGCATCATCGAGCACTTTGACGAGCGGCACGAAGCAGTTCGTGGTGCACGACGCATTAGAGATCACTTTGTGCTGCGACTTCTTGAAATCGCGATGGTTCACCCCGAACACCACCGTGAGGTCGGCACCGTTCGACGGGGCCGACACGATGACGCGAGGCGCACCGCCGTCGAGGTGCAGCGCGGCTTTGGCGCGGTCGGTGAAGATGCCGGTGGATTCCACCACCACATCCACTCCAAGGTCACCCCATGGCAGGTCTGACGGATTGCGCTCGGACAGCACCTTGATCGTGTGATCGCCCACCCGAATACCGCCTTTGACAGCGCGCACATCGGCGTCGAGACGTCCCATTACCGAGTCGTACTTCAGCAGGTGTGCCATCTGGTCGAGTGATCCGAGGTCGTTGACCGCGACAAATTCGATATCGGCACCTTGAGCGGCCGCCGCGCGGAAGAAGTTGCGCCCGATACGACCGAAGCCGTTGACACCAACACGAATGGTCATGGGAGGGTCCTTTCAACATGGAACGTACGAGCCGAGACTAGTCAGCCGGCAGCATCGACATCGCGGTGCGATGTCCGCGCTGCCACCCCATGGGCGGCAAGTCGCGCCGCCAACTCATTGGCAACGGCCACCGAGCGGTGACGACCCCCGGTGCATCCAACCGCCACCGTGAGGTAACTACGGCCCTCTCCCTGGTAGCCCGGCAACATCTCAACGAGTAACGACTCGAACCGGTCGAGGAACCGCGACGTGACCGCGCGCTCCAGCACATAGTCGCGCACGGCCGGATCGTGCCCCGTCAGGGGGCGTAGATGATCCTCCCAATGCGGGTTCGGCAAAAACCGCACATCCATCACGATGTCGGCATCAAGTGGCAGTCCGTGTTTGTACCCAAAGCTCTCTACCGCCACCTGCAGGCGACGCGGGTCGGCGTCGGAGAACGCCGCAACTAAACGTTCTTTCAGTTGGTGCACATTCAACTCGCCGGTGTCGATCACCAGATCCGCTTCATCCTTCACACGCGACAGGGTCTCGCGTTCGGCTTCGATGGCGTCGATCACTCCCCCATCGACATGGGCGAATGGATGCCGGCGACGGGTTGCGTCGTAGCGCTGGATGAGCGCCGGCGTCGCCGCATCGAGGAAGAGCAGGGTGACATGGTGGCCGTCGCCACGCAAGGCAGCAACCTGTGGAAGCACATCGTTGTGGTTGCGCCCTGACACCAACGCCAAGCGGTCGATCCCTGCACCGGGTTTGGCCGCCAATTCGACGATCGTCGGCACAAGCGACGTGGGCAGATTGTCCACCACGTACCACCCGAGGTCTTCCAGCACGGCAGCCGTCGCCGACCGTCCGGCCCCCGACAGACCCGTGATCACGACGATGTCGGCCACGGTCCACACCTTAGGCGCAACCGGCCATGCGTCGATCACATTCGCCGCAGGCGCAGGTGCAACAGACGCGGCACCGACGACGCGTCGAAGTACTCGGGGGCCTGTGCCAGGAAACGTTCGGGCGGTGAGGGTTCGTCCATGTGCTCGAGTACCAGACCGGCGTCGGCGAGTGCATTGAGATACCGCGACAGTGGACGGTGCAGAAACCGGATCCGCACGCCCAGTTCGACCTCTTCGATGGTCTCGGCTTCGTCGAGATAGGCACCGATACGCCAGTACTGCTCGGGGGGATCCACCATGTGGTCATCGATCCACCCGCTGTCGGGCGTCTGCAGAAGCGGATGGTTCAACAAAAAGGTGAAACGGCCCCCCGGTTGCAGCACCCGCGCCACCTCGGCGATCGCCGTATCGAGATCGTCGATGTGTTCAAACACCAGACAGGCCACGACAGCATCGAATGATGCGTCAGCAAACGGCAGGGCTGCCGCGCCTGCCTGCACATACACCGGGCCTCCGCCACGAGAACGCGCCACGCTGATCTGATTGGTGGTGGGATCCACCCCGACGACATCGGCGCCCGCCCCGGCCAGCACCCGCGCGATCTGCCCGTCACCGGTCCCGACGTCGAGGATGCTTGATGCGTCCACAAGTTCCGCAGCGATCAACGGAATGATCTGGTCCTCGTACTCGGGGTCAGCCCCGTCGGTGAACCCATCGATCCACCACCCGGCGTGGGCCTCCCACAATTCACGTGACAGATCGGCGGACACGCCCACACACTACGGTCGTCGACGTGCAGTACTCGGTGTGGCCCAACATGAAATACCCGACCGACGAGGTGCTCGAACTGGCCCGATGGCTTGACGATGGACGCTGGCAGGGCATGTGGTTCGCCGATCACTACATGCCGAATACCGGCAGTGCCGACATCGATGATGGCCCGGCTCACGAGTGCTGGGCGCTCTTACCCGCGGTCGCTGCCGTCACGAACAAACTGAGGCTCGGCCCTCTGGTCGCCCCCACGTCAATTCACCATCCGGCACTTCTCGCGAATCGCGCAGTGACCATCGATCACCTGAGCCACGGCCGTTTCGTTCTGGGCCTGGGCGCTGGGTGGCAGATCAACGAGCACGTCGCCTACGGCATCGACCTCGGCACTGCCCGCGAGCGGGTCGATCGGTTCTCCGAGGCCATCCAGATCGTGCGTTCCCTACTCGATACGCCCCGCACCACATTTCACGGCGAGGTGTACAGCATCAACGATGCACCCTGCGAGCCGTCGCCGGTGCAGACGCACCTCCCGATCCTCGTCGGCACCGGCGGCAACCGCATGTTGAAGATCACCGCTCGCCACGCCGACGAATGGAACACCTGGGGGCACCCGGAGGTCGCCATCGAGCGACTCGGCGCTTTGCATGAGGCCTGCGACGCGGTGGGTCGGCCACGAACCGAGATCCGCACGTCGGTGCAGGTGGTGTTGTATCTCGGCGAGGATGAACGCGCCACAGCGGTGATGAACGGGCCTCTCGCACCCCGAGCCGTCACCGGATCAGCGCAACGCCTTATCGACACACTCGGGGCCTATGCCGAGGCCGGCTTCGACGACTTCATCGTGCCCGATTGGGTGCTCGGTCGTGACGCCGCCGAACGCCGCAATGGCCTCGATCGGCTCTGGAACGAGGTGCTCTCGCACGTGTGAGCTCACCCACCGTGGAACCGGGTGTACACCGCTTCGGCAACGGCATCGGGGAGGAACGACAATGACTTCAACGTGTCGAGATCGGCTGCTTTCACCGCCCGCACCCCACCAAGTGCCGCGACGAGACGCGACTTACGCGCCTCACCAAGCCCGGGAATGCCATCGAGTGAGCTGGCGGTCATCCGTTTGGAACGACGCTCTCGATGGAACGAGTTCGCGAATCGGTGCGCTTCATCGCGCACCCGCTGCAACATGAACAGCCCCTCAGACCCACGTGGCAGATCAATCGGATCGTCGCGTCCCGACACGTAGACCTGTTCGAACCGTTTCGCCAATGCGGCCACGGGAATCTCATCAGCGAGGCCGAGTTCGTGCACCACACGCTCGGCAACCGACAACTGGCCTTGGCCGCCATCGACCACCAACAACTGTGGTGGGTACGAGAACTTTCCCGGCGTGTCGCCGCGTTCGGAGGCCGGTAGGTCTCGCTCATCGATGTAGGCCTGCAATCGCCGGGTCAGCACCTCGGCCATCGCGCCGTAGTCATCATTGCCGGGCACATGCACCTTGAATCGGCGGTACTGTCGCTTATCGGGCAAGCCGTCGGTGAGCACCACCATCGACCCCACATAATCCGTGCCCTGCAGGTGAGCCATGTCGTAGCACTCGATGCGCAACGGCGCCTCGGGCAACCCCAGCGCGTCTTGCAGTTCGGTCAGTGCTCGCGACCGCGCATTGTGATCAGAGGCGCGTTTCATCCGGTGCCGCACGAATGCTTCTTCAGCATTCCGGGTGACGGTGGCGAGCAACTCGCGGCGATCACCGCGTTGCGGCACCCGAATCTCCACCCGCGTACCACGTTGCCCGGCGAGCCATTCCGACACGGGGACTTCGTCTGCCGGCGCATGCGGCACGAGCACCATCTTCGGGATGCCGGTGGGCGGATCATCGGCATACAACAATTCGACGATGCGACCGCTCAATGCCGCCTCGTCGAGCGCTTCGACGAGGTCCAGCACAAATCCCTTGCGGCCAACGACACGACCACGCCGCACGAAGAACACCTGCACCGAGGCCTCCAACTCATCGGCGTGCACCCCGATCACATCGATGTCGTCGTCACGTTCGGCCACCATCTGTTGGCGTTCGACCGCGGTGGTCACCGACTCGAGTCGGTCACGGAGCCGCGCCGCTCGCTCGAAGTCGAGGTCGGCAGCTGCACTGCGCATATCGGCGTCGAGTCGGCCGAGAACGTCGTCGGTGTCACCGTCGAGAAATCGACAGAGATCCGTCACCATCGACGCGTACTGCTCGGCGGTGACCTCCACGACGCACGGACCCGCGCATTTTTCGATGTGGAACAGCAGACAGGGCCGCCCG
>RFST01000133.1 GCA_009923855.1 Actinomycetota bacterium | reverse complement strand
ACCCTCATCGCCGGTGTCGAGCTCGCCAAGGCCGGCATCGCTGCCCCGGTCGGTGCACTCACACAGATGGGCACCATCCGCCTCGGCAAGCGCACCGACGGACGCAGTCCCCTCATCAAGGACTTCGTGCCACTCGCCGACCTCGATGACATCGTGTTCGGCGCATGGGATCCGTTCCCCGACGACGCCTATGTGGCCGCACAACGCGCCGGCGTGCTCGAATCAGGCCGCCATCTTGAGGCAATCTCGGACGCGCTGCGGTCGGTGCAACCGATGAAGGCCGCCTTCGACCGCGAATATGTGAAGCGCCTCGATGGCGAGAACACCATCGGAACGGTGTCCAAACGCGCCATGCTCGAGGCAATCCGCGCCGACATCGCCGCGTTCCGCGACAAGAACCAACTCGAACGGGTGGTCATGATCTGGGCCGCATCAACCGAGATCTTCATTGAGCCTGGCCCCGCACATGCCTCACTGGAGGCCTTCGAGGCTGCCATCGATGCGAATGATCCAACAATCGCCCCCTCGATGCTCTACGCCTATGCCGCAATTCTCGAGGACGTGCCCTTCGCGAACGGGGCACCGAACCTCACGGTCGACATCCCGGCCTTGCGCGAACTGGCGGCTGAACGGCGCGTGCCAATCTCCGGCAAGGATTTCAAGACCGGCCAGACGCTCATCAAAACCGTGATCGGGCCGATGCTCCGCGCCCGAATGCTGGGGTTGAACGGGTGGTACTCCACGAACATTCTCGGCAACCGCGACGGCGAGGTGCTCGACGACCCCGACAACTTCAAGACCAAAGAAGAGTCGAAACTGGGCGTGCTCGAACACATTCTGGAACCCGATCGCTTCCCCGATCTCTACGGCGACGTCTACCACAAGGTGCGGATCAACTACTACCCGCCGCGTGGGGACAACAAAGAGGGATGGGACAACATCGACCTCTTCGGCTGGATGGGGTACCCGATGCAGTTGAAGATCGACTTCCTGTGTCGAGATTCGATCCTCGCCGCCCCCCTCGCGCTCGACCTGGTGCTGTTCAGCGACCTGGCCCACCGCGCCGGCCTCGGTGGTATCCAAGAGTGGCTCAGCTTCTATTACAAGGCGCCAATGGTTGCTCCCGGGCTCTACCCAGAGCATGACCTGTTCATCCAGCTCACGAAGTTGAAAAACACGTTGCGTTGGATGATGGGTGAGGAACCGATCACCCACCTCGGCCGCGAGTACTACGACGACCTCTAAGCCGGACAACCTCTGCACCGTTGAACGGCGCGTCAGGTGGGCTGCTGCCCGCCGTCACCCGCCGACGCCACGATCACCCGCTGATCGGTGACCACCAGATCCACCGAGCGATCGTGGCCATCGACAGCGAGTGAGTCGACGACCTGCTCATCGAAACACACGGCAATCGTGGTGACCGCAGTGTCGCAGCGCGCGAGCAAACGGTCGAACCATCCCCCACCTTGACCGAGGCGCTGCCCGGTCGGGGTGACGGCCAGTGCTGGCATGACCACTGCTGTCACATCGTCGAGAGGCAATGTGCGCGGATCGTCGGCACTGGTCACCCGACGGACGGGCGCACCCGCTGCAGAGCAGTTCTCCCACAGCGACGCAAGGTCGGGTTCACCCCGGATCGCGTCATAGCCAACGATGAGCCCACTGGGTGCCAGCAGCGGCGTCACATGGGCCACGAGTCGGGCCGAGCGACGCGTGAGGTCGGCGTCATCAAGGCCGCGTCGCCATGTGCGCATCGTTGAACGCATCTGCGCCTTCGCCGACTGCGTCGGTGACATCTGCGCATCCGATCCTGCCACCGCGCCAGCGTATGCCCGCGACCCGTGCCGGCACCTAGGCTCGTCACATGAGCGACATCGACCAGCGACAGTTCCGCGACGTACTCGGCCAATTTCCCACCGGCGTCACGGTGGTGACCGGACTTGCCGGCGAGCGCCCTGTCGGGCTGACAATCGGGTCGTTCACCTCGGTGTCGCTCGACCCACCGTTGGTGGCGTTCTTGCCCACCCGAGATTCGGCCACCTGGGTGGCGATGCGCGAGGCTGGAGTCTTTTGCGCCAACGTGCTCGCTGAGGACCAAGATGCGCTGTGCTGGGCCTTTGCCAAATCGGGTGCCGACGATCGCTTTAGCGGCCTGAACTGGCACGCCGGAACATCGGGGGCGCCGGTCATCGATGGGTGCTTGGCACATATCGATTGTCGCATCGAGGACGTGCACGCCGCCGGCGATCACGACATCGTCGTTGGACGAGTGGTCGAACTTGCCGTGGATGACGCAACGCGCGGACCGTTGCTGTTCCACGGTGGCAAATTGGGCGGCCTGCACCCACTGGGCTGATATGCACCGCCCGCGTATCGCGGCCCTCGTCGCCGCCGCCATCGACCTTGCGATCATCGTGGCCTTCATCGTCGCCGGACGCGACGAGCACAACTCCGCCGCGGATGGCACCAGTTTTGCCCAGGTGGCTGCGCCGTTTGTGGTCGCGGCCGTGCTCGGTTGGGTGGTTGTCGGCATCCAACGCGCTGACCCGCTCACCCCATCGGCGGGAGCACGAATCTGGGTGGTCACCCTGGTGGCGGGAATGGTGCTGCGACGAGTGTTCACCGATGGGGGCACCGCCATCGCCTTCGTTGGTGTGGCCGCTGGGTTCTTGGGGCTTGGGCTGATCGGCTGGCGTGCTGTGTGGCGTGCATGGCGACGGGAACCAACCACGGCGCAGTGACGTCAGATGTGGCATGCGCATCTCGCAGGCCATCTCTCGCTCCGCACGTTCCCTCGCCATATGTCTCGTGGCGGTGTCATGCATTGCCGACGATCCAGATGCAGCGCTGCCACCTCCCCCGGCTACGAGTGCGCCATCACCGGTGGAGACGACGACGGCACCACGAGGCTCCACAGCCATGCCCGCGACCCCATTTGGCGCCTCACGTCTGCTGAGCGGTGCGGACTGCGACGTCGTGCTCGAGCGCGTCGTGACCGTGGCACTCGAGCGGGTCACCGCATGGGGGCTCGATCAGCCCTATGACTGGCGGGTCATGCCGGTGGAGGTAATGGCGACCGACGACATAGCAATGGCCGAATCCGCAGCAACCGATGCCGGCAGCGCTCCCGCATTCAGCGATACAAATACCCAAGAGGCCGGGGTCGACGAGGCCGACACGGTGGAAACCGACGGGCGCGTGCTCTACACCGTTGACGAGAACGGTGTCACCATCATCGATATCGCCACCGCAGCTGTTCTCGGCACAGTCGACCTGGAGCCCGCCGATCATCGCCTGCTGCTCGCTAACGACACCTTGACGGTGATCTCGTCACCGTGGTCGCGCTGGAACACCACCGTGGTCACCCGCGTCGATATCACCGACCCGTCACGGCCGGTCACGGTCCACACCGACGAACTCGAAGGATCGCTGATCGCGGCCCGCTCAGCCGACGGTGTGGTGCGTGTGATCTTGCGGAGTGGAATCAGCGACCGACTCGATTTCGTGACCCCGGATGGCTTTGGACTGGACGAGGAACGGGCACTCATTCGCAACCGAGAGATCGTTGCTGCCTCATCCATCGATGATTGGCTGCCGCGGCGGCTCGCCGACGACGGGTCGGTGGTGAGCGCAGTCGACTGCGCCGATGTGGCCATCCCTGACACGGGTGCCGATATTGCGATGACCTGGGTGGCATCGATCGACCTCAGCGACACCGGACCCGCGGTTGGCTCCATCGCGCTCGCCGGACGAGCCGACACGGTCTACGCCACGGCGCGCAGCCTGCACACCGCCACCACCGATTGGGATGGGTCGGATCGCGACACCACCACGGTGGTGCACTCGTTCTCGATGGGGTCGACCACCGCCATCACCCATGTGGCCTCAGGAGAGGTGCCGGGCCACCTCATCGGGCAGTTCGCTCTCAGCGAGTACTTGGGCGACCTGCGCGTGGCCAGCACCCACACCGTCGATGGGGTATCGCGGTCACGGGTGGCAGTACTGCGGCCGAGCGACGGAGAACTCGTCGAAGTCGGTGCAGTCGAGGACCTCGGTCTGACAGAGCAGATCTACGCGGTCCGCTATATCGGTCCGTTGGCCTATGTGGTGACGTTCCGGCAGGTCGATCCGCTCTATGTGCTGGACCTGACCGACCCGGCCGCACCGGTCATGCGTGGCGAGTTGAAGATCCCTGGGTACTCGAGCTACCTGCATCCCATCGGTGAGGGCCGCCTGCTCGGGCTTGGACAGGACGCCTCCGAACAGGGAGTCACCACCGGCACCCAGTTGTCGCTCTTCGACGTGTCCGACCCTGCAACACCCACCCGAGTGGACCAGGTGCTGATCGGTGGCTGGAGCGAGGCCGAGTGGAACCACCTGGCCTTCTTGTATTGGCCTGCGGACGGCACCGTGGCCGTTCCACGATCAGATGGGGGTGTGTTCGTTGGTCGCGTGTCGGGCAACAGCATTGAGGTCATTGGCGTCCTTGCTCCAACGGCGGTCACCCTCGGCGCAGCCGACGCGGGGATCATTGCCTCTGATGACCCGCTGCCCACCGAGCCAGGCCGCTGGGATTACTGCTGGGACCCCGTGCAGCGGGCACTGGTGGTAGGCGATGAGTTGATCACGGTGGCCATGACCGGCGTGGCGATGCACGCCCTCGACGACCTGTCGTTGCGCCGGGGTCTGACCCTGCGCAACGACTGGTGCTGATCTCGGCCGAGTTGGTTAGAGCGGGTTGGTGATAGCGCCGCGTTCAGCTCCCTGAGCCAGTCGGGCGTACTTGCCGAGCACACCGCTGGTGTAGCGCGGAGCCATGGGTTCCCATCCCTCACGACGGCGGGCGAGTTCGTCGTCATCCACCACAAGGTCAAGCGATAGTGACGGCACGTCAATGCGGATGATGTCGCCGTCGCGCACGAACGCGATCGGGCCGCCATCCACCGCTTCTGGTGCCACATGGCCAATACAGAATCCCCACGTGCCACCGGAGAAACGGCCGTCGGTGATCAGTGCGCAATCGGCACCGCGACCGGCACCCTTCAGCGCACCGGTGATCGCGAGCATCTCACGCATTCCCGGGCCGCCCTTGGGGCCCTCATAGCGAATGACGATCACCGTGCCCGGTTGAATCTCACCGGCCAGCACCGCCGCCATGGCACCGTCCTCGCCATCGAACACGCGCGCGGGCCCTTCGAATGTGCGCTGTTCCGAGGTGAGCCCAGCGACCTTCACAACCGACCCACTGGGAGCCAGGCTGCCGGTGAGGATGTTGAGCCCACCCTCTGGGTTGATCGGCTGCGAGATCGGGTACACCACCGTGCCATCGGGAGACGGCGGATCGATCTCCGCGAGATTCTCGGCCATCGTCTTGCCGGTGACGGTGATCTCATCGCCGTGCAACAGTCCCTCCTCAAGCAGGTGGGCGAGCACCACCGGCACACCACCGATTCGGTCGAGATCGGTCATGTGGAACTT
>RFST01000132.1 GCA_009923855.1 Actinomycetota bacterium | reverse complement strand
CCGCCTCGACAAGCCCGGATCTGGGTTGTCGGGTGGGCAGCAGCAGCGTTTGTGTATCGCCCGAGCCACAGCTGTCGAACCCGATGTGCTCTTGATGGACGAGCCGTGCTCGGCGCTCGATCCCATTTCCACCCTGGCGATCGAGCAGTTGATGCTCGAACTGAAGCAGAGCTACACGATCGTCATCGAGACGCACAACATGCAGCAGGCGGCACGGGTGAGTGATCGCACCGGATTCTTCAACATCGAAGGAACCGGCAAACCTGGTCGTCTGATCGAGATCGATGACACCACCAAGATGTTCTCGACCCCTGCCGAGCAGGCCACTCAGGACTATGTCACCGGGAGGTTCGGCTGATGCCCGATCTGCGTGCAAGCTTTCACTCCGATCTCGACGACATCCGGTCGTCAATCGCCCGAATGGGTGCCACCGTTGTCGAGTTGATCCCGCGGGTCACCGACATCCTTCTTGAGCAAGATCTCGAGGGTGCCGACTACGTGCTGCGTGCCGATGACGAAATCGATGCGCGCTGCCTCGACATCGAGGAGCGGTCACTGTCGTTGTTGGCGCTCCAGGCACCGGTCGCCGGTGATCTTCGTGAGGTGGCCTCGGCCTTCAAACTCGCGTCGGAAATGGAACGGTCTGCCGACCTGTGCGGGAACATCTGCAAGGCCGCCCGTCGCATCTACGGCCACGAGCTCGACCCAAAGCTGCGGGGCATCATCACCAAACTGTCCGCCCAAGCGGCCAAGGAATACAAAGAGGCAGTGGAGGCATACGTCGGGCGCGACTCGGCGCGTGCTGCAGCTCTTCCCGACATCGATGATTTTCTCGACGATCTTCATCGTCAGTTTGTGCAACAGATTCTGGAGAGTCATGCCGCCGGCACGATCGACCTGCAGGTCGCGGTGCAGTTGGCGCTGGTGGCACGGTTCTACGAACGTCTAGGCGACCACGCCGTCGGACTGGGACACAAGGTCTGCTACATCGCCACCGGGTGGATGCCCGAGTCTGAGGCCCTTGAGCGCTACCGCAAACGGCAGGAGGCAGGCGCCGACAACGCCTGAGGTGCGTGTGACATGGACCTGATCATCGTTGCGGCCGCCGTGGCCGTCGGGCTCGTCCTGGGTTGGGCCCTGTGCCGTGGCGGAGATCAACCCGCCGCCGATGGCGACGCACCCGCTCGACCCTCAATGGTCGACCATCGTCAAGTTCTCGACATGGTGCAGGCTGCCGTGGTGGTGGTCGACGCTCATGGCGACGAGACATACCGCAACGATCGCGCCCGTGCGCTGCGCCGCACCCACTCGGGTGTGCTCATCGATGAGGCGGTCGAGCGGCACGTCGGACGGGCACTGAACGGTGCCGACACCGCCGAGGTCATCGACTTCTATGGCCCGCCGCGCCAGACGGTATCGGTGTCATGCCATCGACTTCCTGACGGTGGGGTCGTCGCATTCATCGACGATGTGACCGAGCGTCGTCGTATCGACACCATGCGCACAGATTTCGTCGCGAATATCTCGCATGAGTTGAAGACACCTGTCGGGGCAATCGCCGTTCTTGCCGACGCCCTGGTGGACGAGGACGATCCAGAGGTCATGGCGCGAATGGTCTCGCGCATGGTGGCCGAAGCTGAGCGCGCCGCGCGAACCATCGATGATCTTCTTGAACTCTCCGAAATCGAGTTGAGTTCGCCCACCGATCGCGTCCCACTTGAACCTGTCGATGTTTTGCGTGCCGCGGCCGACCGACTCGGCCAGGCCGCCGAACAACGCAGCATCACCATCGACATCGATGCTGCTGTTCCCGACCTGGTTGTCGTTGGCGACCCGCGGCAGTTGTCATCCGCACTCGGCAACTTGGTGGACAACGCCGTGAAGTACAGCGATGACGGTGCTCGGGTGCGACTGCGA
This sequence comes from Actinomycetota bacterium, assembly GCA_009923855.1. Taxonomy (GTDB): domain Bacteria; phylum Actinomycetota; class Acidimicrobiia; order Acidimicrobiales; family Ilumatobacteraceae; genus Casp-actino5. The sequence continues at coordinate 3,564 of RFST01000132.1, read as the reverse complement.
GCACGAACCAATGACGACTGGGTGGAACTCGTCGTGGCCGACGACGGGGTGGGCATTCCTGAACGCGACCTCGAGCGGATCTTCGAACGCTTCTACCGGGTGGACAAGGCGCGTAGCCGGGGTACCGGCGGTACCGGACTGGGTCTCGCCATCGTGCGCCATGTGGCCAACAACCATGGTGGCGACGTCCTGGTTCACTCCACCGAAGGCGAAGGTTCGACCTTTGTTCTGCGCCTTCCCGGGGCGCCACGGAACCCCGCCGACACACCAGACGAATCCGTGAACGATGTCTTAGATCCAACCCTCAACCCCCAACAGGTGGACACGAGATGACCCGTCATCATGTACTCGTCGTCGAGGACGAGGAGTCCTTCGTCGAGGCACTCCAGATCGGACTGACTCGCGAGGGATTCGATGTGACCGTCGCCCGCGATGGTCAGCAGGCATTGGAACTGTTCGATGCAAACCCACCCGACCTGGTTCTTCTCGACGTGATGTTGCCCAAGATGAGTGGCATTGACGTGTGCCGGCAACTCCGCCAGCGCTCTCAGTTGCCGATCATCATGGTGACCGCGAAGAGCAGCGAGATCGACACCGTTGTCGGGCTTGAGGTGGGTGCCGACGACTACGTCACAAAGCCGTACCGCTTGCGTGAACTGGTAGCCCGTATGCGCGCCGCCATGCGTCGCGCCAGCAGCGATGCCACCGGCGAAATCGTCCTCGATGAGGCCGAGGCGCTCGTCGTGGGCGATGTCAGCCTCGACGTGGCCCAGCATGTGGTGACGATTCGTGGCGATGTGGTGCCGATGCCACTCAAAGAGTTCGAAGTTCTTCGTCTGCTGCTCAGCAATGTCGGCCGGGTCATGACCCGCGAAATGCTGATCGATCGAGTGTGGGGTGCCGACTACGTCGGCGACACCAAGACCCTTGATGTGCATATCAAACGGCTGCGCGCCAAGGTTGAAGACGACCCGGCCGTACCCACCCGCATCGTGACGATTCGCGGTCTGGGTTACAAGTACGACCGCCCGAGTTTCGGGTGATCACCGCCGTCGCGAGGAGCGACGAGCACCGCCTACCATCACATCCGTGATCGTCGCGCCGTCCTCCACCCGGTTCGGGGCGTTGGCAGTGACCCATGCGGCGATGGTTGCCGGTCAGGCATCGATGGTGGTGGCTCTCGCCGACTCGTTCTTCTTCGATGTCGATCTCGACGGCGCCCGCACCCGACTACTCGGCTTCTTGTTGATTTCGTTTGCGCCGTTCTTGGTCGTGGCCCCACTCATTGGTCGACTCATCGATCGTGTCCGCGGGGGTCGCCGCCTGATGGTGCAGGCCACTGGTGCCGGACGTTTCGTGGTGCAGGTTGTGATGATCTGGTTCACCGATGATGTCGCGCTGTTCCCACTGGTGTTCTGCGCTCTCGTGCTGCACAAGACATACGAGGTCTCCAAGCAGGCCCTCGTCCCGTCGGTCGTGGGCAGCGATGCCGAACTGGTGGAGGCAAACTCGAAGCTTGGTCGTATCGCAGGTGTGACCGGAGCGGCAGCCGTCGTGCCAGCGGGCGCACTGCAGTTCCTCTTCGGGCCAGTCGGCAGCCTCGCGTACGGCACCGTGTTCTTCGCTGCCGCGGCGGTGTTCGCGAGGGGCCTGCCGCGCGACACCGCTGGTGGAGGCAGCGGGCCAGATGCCGCAGATGCCACCGGAGGTAGCGACGACATCGGCGTGGCATGGGCGGCCATGTGTGTGCTTCGCGCAACACAGGGTTTCGTTCTGTTTCAGATCGCCCTGTGGTTCCGTGCCGAGGGAGCGCCACCCGTCTGGTTTGCGGCCGCCGTGGGCATGGGGTCGCTGGCGTCATTCATTGGTAATGCCGTTGCGCCGGCGGTCCGTGGGCGCGCGGGACTCGACGAAGAACGCATGCTGGCCGTGGCCGTGATGTTGGCCGCAGTGGTTGCCGCAGGCGCGGTGCTGATCGACGGTTACCTCGCCGGCGTGGTGGTCGCCGCAGCGGTGAACCTGTGTGCAGCAGTTGGTCGACTGGCGTTCGAGAGCATTGTGCAACGCGACGGCTCAGCGGTGAACCGCGGTCATGCATTCGCCCGATTCGAGACCCGTTTCCAGTTCGGTTGGGTGGTCGGAGCAACCGTCGCCGTTCTCGTGCCGATGCCCGGGTCCGTTGGTTTTGCCTACCTCGCTGCGATTCTGATCACCGCAGCCATCGGTTACATCCGTGGCGCGAGTCCGCTCGGTCGACCCAACTCAGTCGAGCCCAACTCGAGCGAGCCACAGGCCCGGGGCGTCGAGTTCGCTGGGGGTGGGGCAGGCGTCATCGAGCGAGAGCAGAGCTGACACGGCATCGTCGCCACGACGATCGACCAATCCCTGCACGAACTGCTTGCCGCGCCGCACCTGTTCGTCATCGAGTCTGATGCCGAGCAATCGGTGAACGAACACATCCGCAGGTGACGCTTCGATGCGCCGCCTGCGCACCGCCTCGGCAATGGTGAGTGCTTCGCCACCGACAAGGCGCACCGCGACCGCATCGACGAGCCAATCGGTGAGGCCGACCACGGCCGCGACCGCAGCATCGAGACGTGGCTCCATCTCCAGTTGTGCGGGTGACCTGACCGCACCGAGGAGCACCTCCGGGTCGCCGAGGGCCTGCTGAATCGCGGTGAAGGGGTCATCGCCGGACATATCGAGGCTGGCCAGGCGTTGTCCGACCGCGTCGGGATCGGGACGGAAGGCGCCGACATGGGTGCGGACCATGTCGGCTAATGCCGGACCGAGCCCAGGTGCGGTGAGAACCACATGGCCGGCGTACTCATGGGCCAGAACCCACAGGCGCATCTGGTCAGCGGCAAGTGACCAGTCGGTTGCGAATCCATCGACGTTGGCCGGCACCAGTTCCAGAACTGCACGGGCGCGTGGAATCGGAAGGTCGTGCACACCAAAAGCGCCCTGCGCGAGGTGGCCCACCATCGAACCGACGGCCATACCCAACATGGCGGGTGCCATCATCTGAGTGATCCCAGCCATCATCTGGGCCATCGGATCATCGCCGGTGTCGGAGGTGTCGGCTGCGAGCGACGTGGCCAGGTCGGTGAAGAGCGGCCGGTACGCCTCCAACGTGGCGGTCGCCCAGGCGGATCGTGTAACGCAGGAGGGTTCGATATCGCTCACGTCCGTGCCGGTGACATCACCAACATGCAGCGCCGCAATTCGTGCGAGGTCGAGGATCGCTGCGCGCGCAGCAGGGTCGACATTTGGTTCCGATTCGCCCCCGGTGGCCCCGAGCTGGGCGAACTGGCGGGCGGCATCCCAGTTGATGGGCCCTTGGCCGCGCATCGCACGCGCCATGTCACCAAAGAGGGGCATGCCGGAAAACCAGTCATCGGGTGGACCGGCCGGGGTGTCGGACATGAGACCGATGCTAGAGCCCACACAGCGGCCACGGCACCGCGTGCGCCCACTAGCGTGTCGACGTGGTGTCGTCAGCGGGTGCACAGCTTCGGGACGGTCGTGCCGAGCCCGCCACGGTGCTGTTGCGTGGTGGTGCGA
>RFST01000131.1 GCA_009923855.1 Actinomycetota bacterium | reverse complement strand
GACGTGATCACGTCGCTGCAGGGCATTGCCATGGGTGCTGATGGCACCATGAGCGACTACTGCGACGTCCTGCGCACCTATGGCGAGGACGCCACGCTCTCCGTCGAGGTACTTCGGTACGAGACATCGGAATATCTCGAGGGACAGATCAACGGCGACCCACTCAGTTTGTCATTCTCGTTCGCACAGGAATTCGACGATGTTGTTGCCGACACTCCCGCCGGTGAATCGTCGGGATTTGGCACGTATTCGGGGTACTCCGTTGTGTATGACGACAGCGGAAACGTCTCGGTGTCGGTTCCCAACGAGTGGTCGGACGTGGACGGAAGCTACAACGATGCCACCGGAGGGCCGAGCGTGTGGGCGGCTCCGGACCTTGGTTCTTTCTCGAGTTCGTTCGATGTGCCCGGCGTGCGCGTCGACGTCTCCCTTGACGGATCGTTGACCCCTGAACAAGCCGCCTTCGAAGTCGACTACAGCTCGTTCTGTACTGATGCCGGCGCCGATTCATACGACGATGGCTACTACGTGGGCGTTCTCCAGATCTGGGGGGATTGTGGCGATAGCCAGTCCGCTGTGATCATCGTCGGCGCGACCGACATCAACAATTCGTTCACGGTGCGCGTGGAGGTGCAAGCGGTATCTGACGCCGATCTTGAGGCTCTCGACGAGATCTTCAACTCGTTCTTTGTCGCCCTCTGAACCGACGACGACCACTGTGGAACCTGACCCCGGGTACGACCCATTCAGTGATGCGGTCATGGCCGACCCGATCACGGCCTACCGCGAATTGCTGGCGCAGTGCCCGGTACCCCATCACGACAGTTTCGACCCGCCGTTCTGGTCGCTCACTCGCCATGATGACGTCGCGGCTGCCGTTCGCGACACAGCCACCTGGTCAAGCCTTCATGGGCAAGGACCACGCCACACGTCCCAAGGCGGGTTATTCACCGATCCTCCCGAGCACACCGCGTTTCGGCGTCTTCTGCAGACGGCGTTCACCCCGCGTGCGGTTGCCGAACTAGAACCCTTCATTGCCAATCTCGCTAGAGAATTAGTTGACGCTGTCGCGGCAGATGGACGTGGTGATTTACACACTGCGGTCGCGTTCCCGCTACCCACAATCACCATTGCCACCATGATGGGCGTTCCGCCAGAGGATCGTGATGACTTCAAACGCTGGTCGGATGCGTCGGTAGCCCGCTTGGGCAGCCAAGACCCCAGCGCCCATGACGAGGATGTGGCTGCCCTCTACCGATATCTGGCTGCGCACATCGACGATCGGCGATCGACGATCGCTGCCGGTGGTGACCCACCCAACGATTTGGTGACCGGTCTGGTGCGGGCCGAGGAGAACGGTGCCACCTTGACACCACAAGAGATCCTCGGATCCTGTGTGCAATTGCTGGTTGGCGGGAACGAAACCACGACGTCGCTCATCACGAACGCCCTGTGGCGCCTGATGGATCGCCCCGAGTTGATGGCTGAGGTGCAAGGCAATCTCGACCTAGTGGATGCATTGATCGAGGAGAGCCTGCGATACGACGCACCGGTACTCGGGCTGTTTCGTACCACGACCTGTCCGGTGAGCATGCACGGCGTTGACATTCCAGAGGGCGCGAAAGTGCAGATGCTCTTCGGTGCTGCGAACCACGATCCTGCGGTGTTCAACACTCCAGAAGAATTCCGACTCGACCGCGACCCATCAGAGGCTCGGCGCCATCTCGCGTTTGGTGCTGGGCCTCATTTCTGCCTCGGGGCATCGCTCGCTCGTCTCGAGGCACGACATGCTCTGCGCGCCATTTTGGGAACGCTGCCGAACTTGCGAGCTGACGGCCCGAGTGAACGCATCACCCCGTTCTTGCTGTGGGGTCGCCGCACACTGCCGGCCGCGTGGGATGTCTGAGGACCGTCGCCACGGCTACCACGGCGGGAATGCGACACGTGATGTCGCGCCGATGTATGCCGCGGCCGGGTTCGGGCGACGATTGACCCCTGGTGCCCGACCTGTTCTTCTGGTCATCGATCTGTCGGTGGGTTTCTGCACACCGACGGTGACGATCGGCAGCAATCTAGATGCCGTCGTTGCCGTCACCGCTGGCCTCCTCGACACAGCGAGGGCGGCACGGGTCCCCATTGCGTTCACAACGATTGCCATCGAACCCGAGCAGCCACCGCTGTGGCTGACGAAGGCTCCGGCCCTGGCTGACCTTGCAGAGGGAGGCCTGAATGTGGAGATCGACCCGCGGCTCGAACGTCGTGATGATGAACCGCTCTTCACCAAACAGGGCGCGTCGGCACTGTGGGGCACCGATCTGGACTACTGGCTGACCTCTATCGAGGCCGACACGGTCATCGTGTGTGGCGCAACAACATCAGGGTGTGTGCGCGCTACCGTCGTCGACTTGATGCAACGTGACCTGGTGACGCTGGTGGTTGGGGCTGCGGTGGGCGACCGTGATCCCGCGGTGCATGCAGCGAGCCTGGCCGATATCGACGCCAAGTACGCCGACGTGATCGACACCGCCGACGCGGTTCGAGTGCTGACCGGCAACGGTTGAGGTTCCGCGGGGCCGAGTGACCGACATGGTCAGCCGGAGGTGATGTGGTTGAGCGCGTTGCGGGTGACCTGCTCCACCGCGGCGTCGGTGCCGAGGCCGAACGACCAGTCGGTGGTGCCCACCGTGATCACCGTGCCGCCGGACTCGCCGAACGGGCGTGTCTCGACGATGACTGCGTTGCCGTGCTTCACCCGGCGGATATTCGCCGGTGTGACCCCACCGTGAATGCGTTCGGCGATGAACTCCGCATCGCCTTGATCCGACAGCGCCGAAATCGACTTCGGGTAGTCGCCGACACCCAGGTTCGACGATGGGCACATCGCCACGATCGTGTGATCGGCAGGGCTGTGGTCACCCCCCGAACTCACCGGCAGGTGTTCCTCATCAAATTGGAGATGACACCCGAGCGTTTCGTACCCCACCACACCATCACGAGCACCGAGCACATCGCCGTAACCAAGGCCGGTGCCGTCTAACAACCAGTGATCGTCGCGATACACGATGAATCCGCCAACACCCCGCGCCGTTGCCCGCCCGAAACGGTGATACAGCCCCCACGCACTGCCAGCGCCCAGCACCATCGCCTCGGGTTTGCCCACCACTGGATCGGCCCACATGCCAGCCATGGTGGATTCGGCATCGGTGCCTAGCACCGGGTCCACACGGTGCGCGCTGTACTTATGGCAGATCATCGCTCCGTCATCGGTGAGGCGTACCTGCCAAAACATGGTGTTGCCCGAGAAACTCGCCAGATGCCCGCCGCCGGCCAGATGCCGCTCCAAGGTGTCGCGCTGGGGTGCCGACCAGTACTCGTCATGGCCCACCGACACCATCGCCGCATACCCATCGAGGGCATCAGAGTCATCATCAAGGTCAGACGACACGGCGTAATCAAACGTGTATCCCGCGCCTTCAGCCCATTCAACGAAACGACGTTCATGGATGAACCACCCCGATGAGCCGATCGCTGCCGGCAGAGCCCGTTCGGCCCGATACCGCTGATAGATCATCCCATCGGGGTCGGGTTCTTCATCCCAGCGCACCGGACGTGCTTTGCGGTCGTCGCGTTCGGTGACTTCACGGCACAACATCCCGCGGGTGAACGGCCGTCGGAACGACACCTGATGACCACCGGTGTACAGCGAACATCCACCCCACGTGTTGTAGGCATTCCACGTGTTCGTGCCGAGCACGAACAGCATGGACGCCTGCGGCGACGCCGACCGCAACACGAACCCGGCATGAGCCACATCGCGTCCCGGAGCTGCACCGACCGCGCGCAACGTCACCAGGTGAAAGCCGCTGCGCCATGTGGCATCGGTGGGGATGTGTACCGCAACCGGCCACCCGCAACCGTTCGCGTCGGCATCATCGGGCACCTCGTGCAGCACGCCGGGAATTGGCACCGGCGATCTCCACACGACCACGCGTTCGGCGCCCCAACGTTCCACCGTCACCTCATAGGCCTCGGCCCGAGTCGACACATGGATCTCCACGGTGTCGCCACCGCCGTAACTCAACTGCCCGCAGTACCCCTCGATGTCGTCATAGAAGGTGAGATCATCCAGCGGCGTCACGTCCATCCCCCGACAGTAGGTGGCGCGTGGGGTGCCGCCGACGGCGGAGAATCAGTCGTCGCGCGAATCAGTCGTCGCGAGACTCAATCGTCGTGTGGGTCAACGTCCGATGCGTCCACATCGATCACGCCGTCAGGCCCGCCGCGGCCCGGCCCGGACCCCGGGCGTTGCGTTCCACCGGGGCCGAACGGTCCGCCGCCGAAAATGTCGGCTGGTGACATACCGGGCGGTGGTTGCATTCGTCGGCGCAACGGCCGTGTCAGCAGACGCAACAACACCCATCCCACCACCACCACAATGACGAGACGCAGCACGCCAGGCGCGCTGCCGGGGGTGATCACATCGGCAATGGCCGACGACACCTGCCCGAGAATGACCAACACGCCGATGATGGCCAGCAGCGGCACGGCGACCAGCAGGCAACCTGCGCCGGCACATCCGCGCCCCATCCGCACCTGCACCGGTTGCATGTCCGCACCCTAGGTGCTGGCATCGGCATCGCGGGCGACTCGTTCGTGATGGCGGCGTGCAGACATCGTCTCGCTCCCAGATGGTGCTGCGTGGCACGCTGTCGCGATGGCAGGCGACATCACACCCGGCACCGGCGACGGCACCGTCGTCGGGTTCGATACGGCGGTGATCGGCACTTGGTTGCCCAGTGTCACTGAGGTCGTGGGCGATCTGCGATGGGAACGTCTGCCGGGCGGCCACTCGAACCTCACGTACCTCCTCACCGATGAGGCAGGGCGAGAACTGGTGATTCGCCGACCGCCACAGGGCCAGTTGTTACCCAAAGCCCATGACATGTGGCGTGAATACCGTGTGATCGACGGCCTGTGGCCCACTGCGGTGCCGGTGGCTGAACCCATTGCCTACATGGATGACCGTGACCTGTGCGATGTGCATTTCTATGTGATGGGCAAAGTGGACGGACGCGCGCTCTACACCGGTGCCGAAGTGGCCGCATGGCTGCCAGAGGCCGCCCGCCAGCGTGCGGGGATCGCCTTCATCGACACGCTCGCCGCGTTGCATTCAGTCGACCCGGCCGAGGTGGGCCTCAGCGAACTCGGCCGCCCCGATGCCTACGTAGCTCGACAGCTCCGCACCTGGTACGGGTCGTGGACGGCCTCGGTGGAGGCCGCGGACTACGACGACGAACGCTCCCACCGTCTCCACGACCTGCTGGTGGAGCGATGCCCCGAACAAGGCCCAGCTCGTGTGGTGCACGGCGACTTCGGGCCCCACAACTGCATGTTCGATGCCGACGGCACCGTATGCGCCGTGCTCGACTGGGAGATCGCGACCCTCGGTGATCCACTCGCCGATCTGGCCTACTCGGTGAATGCGTGGGTGGAGCCGAGCGACACGGTGCCTGCA
>RFST01000014.1 GCA_009923855.1 Actinomycetota bacterium | reverse complement strand
GGCCGGAACCACACAGAACGCTCGACTGACCGCATGGGTTGAGTCGTGGGCCGAGATCTTGCAGCCCGCCGACATCCACTGGTGCGACGGCTCCGCAGAGGAGTACGACGCCCTGTGTGGCGCGCTCGTCGAGGCCGGGACGTTCACGAAACTCGATGAGGCGAAACGCCCGAACTCGTACTGGGCCCACTCCGATCCCGGCGACGTCGCCCGCGTGGAGGACCGAACGTTCATCTGCAGTACATCTGCCGACGATGCTGGCCCGAACAACAACTGGCGGGACCCAGACGAGATGCGCGCCGAGATGGTCGGCCTGTACACCGGCGCCATGCGCGGACGCACCATGTACGTGGTGCCGTTCTCCATGGGGCCACTCGGGTCACCGATCGCCCACATCGGCGTTCAGCTCACCGACTCGGCATACGTGGCGGTGTCCATGCGCATCATGACCCGTATGGGCCAGGGTGCCCTCGACGCTCTCGGCGGCGGCGACTGGGTGCCATGCGTGCACTCGGTGGGAGCTCCACTCGCCGACGGCCAGCACGACGTCGCGTGGCCGTGCGATGCCGACAACAAGTACATCGTGCACTTCCCCGAGACACGCGATATCTGGTCGTACGGATCGGGTTACGGCGGCAATGCCCTACTCGGCAAGAAATGTTTCGCCCTGCGCATCGCGTCGGTGATGGCTCGCGACGCCGGGTGGCTAGCCGAGCACATGTTGATTCTGAAACTCACGAATCCCGACGGTGAGTCGAAGTACATCGCCGCCGCCTTCCCCTCGGCCTGTGGCAAGACCAACCTCGCCATGCTCGTACCCACCATCCCGGGGTGGCGGGCCGAGACCATCGGTGACGACATCTGTTGGATGAAATTCGACGATGACGGTCGTCTGCGTGCCATCAACCCTGAAGCGGGTTTCTTCGGTGTTGCGCCGGGAACCGGTTACGACACCAACGCCAACGCGATGGACACCCTGTGGGGTAACTGCATCTACACGAACACCGCACTGACCTCCGATGGAGATGTGTGGTGGGAAGGTGCCAGCGACACACCCCCTGCGCGCGCGACCGATTGGCGCGGCGACCCGTGGACCCCCGAGAGCGACGGACCTGCAGCACACCCGAATGCGCGTTTCACCGCGCCCGCTGCGCAGTGCCCCTCGATCGCACCCGAATGGGAGGACCCCGCCGGTGTTCCGATCTCGGCCATCTTGTTCGGCGGACGTCGTCGGTCAACCGTTCCTCTCGTCACCGAGGCCTATGACTGGGAACATGGCGTGTTCCTCGGTTCGATCATGGCGTCGGAGACCACCGCTGCCCAGCAGGGAGCAGTCGGCAAGTTGCGATTTGACCCGATGGCCATGCTGCCGTTCTGTGGCTACCACTACGGCGACTACTTCGCCCACTGGTTGCGTATCGGGGCCGGAGCCGACCCGTCGAAGTTGCCCCAGATCTTCTTTGTGAATTGGTTCCGGCGCGACGACGACGGCCGATTCCTCTGGCCCGGCTTCGGTGAGAACTCCCGCGTCTTGAAGTGGATCTTCGAGCGAGTGGATGGTCGCGCAGATGCTGTCGACACAGCAATCGGACGCCTGCCCACACCGGACGCCCTCGATACAACGGGCCTCAGCATCGATGCTGCAGACCTCGACGAGATCCTCCGCGTCGACACCGATGGGTGGAGCGCCGCAATCGATGAAATCCGCGAACATTTTGCGCGTTTTGGTGATCGCCTGCCCGCAGAACTCGACGCTCAGGTCGATCGCCTCGCGTCGGCACTCAGCGCCAGTTGACCCACACCGCTAGCGTTATGCGGGTGACCTCCCGCCGCGCCATACGATCGTTCCTCCTCGCTGCCGCTGCCGTGCTCGGCACGAGCGGTTGTGCGACATTCACCGATGCCAACGATGTGATTCGAGTGGGCGAGGGCGACCTCGTCGACACCGTTGAACAAGCCGACTTCGACGCGTTGCTCACCGAGTTCGTCGCTCGCCCCGACGTCTTCGGCACCACGCCGGCCACCGACGGTGTGGCCGATGCCGACCAGGCGCGGTACCTCATGTCGGCACTGGTACGTGCCAGCGCGATCGATGTCCTCCTCGCAACGGCAGGCACCGCCATCGATGACAATGACCGAGCCCCAGTGCTCGATGTCCTCGAGAGCGATCACCCGTGGCGCACACTCAGTTCGGAGTTCCTCGACCTCGTGGTCGATTCCCAGACCGACGTGGTCCGCAGCGCTTTCAACCGTGTGAACCCTGCCACCCCCACTCAGCTCAAAGAGCTCTACGCCAACCATCCGGCACTGACCGGATTGATGTGCGTGCGACACATTCTGGTCGACACCCATGACGAGGCCACCGCAGTGATTGAACGTCTCAATGCAGGCGAAGAGGTTGCCGCCGTGGCAGCCGAGGTGTCCACCGAGCCGGCCGCAGTCGATACCGGTGGCGCACTCGGCACTGCCGATAACGCATGCATCCCGGTCAGCCAGTACAACGCCGGCTTCGACCCCGGCTTCACCCGAGGCGCCTACGCCACGCCGACGGCAGCCATCTCGCCGCCAGTGGAATCGTCATTCGGGTGGCATGTGATCGTGCATCGACCCTGGAACGAGGTCGGCGACGATGTCGTTGCTGCCCACATCGGCACCGACTCCGCAGTGCTGCGCGTTGACGGCCTGCTTGCTGCGGGCAACATCGAGATCGATCCCCGATACGGCACCTGGGATCCGGTCGAATCCTCTGTGATCCCGGTCGGATGATCCATATCGTCGGCCTCGGTCCCGGCGACGAGAGATGGGTGACGGCCCACACCCGCGACGTCCTCGCATCAGCAGACCGACATCACGCGCGCACGCTGCAGCATCCGGCGGCGGCGATCATGCCAGCAGGCACAGTGAGTCATGACGACCTCTATGAGACCAGCGACAATTTCGATGAGGTCTACAACCGGATTGTCGATCGGTTGATTCACGACGCATTGAACGGAGGCGATATCGCGTACGCGGTACCGGGGTCCCCGGCAGTACTCGAACGCACCGTTGAATTGCTGAGGGAGCGCTGCAGCGGGACTGACATCGACATCGTTGTTCACCCGGCAATGTCGTTCCTCGATCTGGTGTGGGCCCGACTCGGCATCGACCCGATCGAGGTTGGAGTGACCCTCATCGATGGTCACCGCTTCGCGGTGGAGGCAGCCGGGCGTACCGGCCCGCTACTCGTCGCTCATACCCACGCGGATTGGGTACTCGCCGAGATGGCCGGGACGATCGACGTGGGGCCTGATGACGCCGCGGCCGACATGTTGGCGGCCACAGAGGTGACCTTGCTGATGGGGTTGGGCACCAGCGCCGAGCGCATCGTGGCCACAACGTGGTCGGACATGCATCGTCACGGCGCCGACCACCTCACCAGCTTGTGGGTACCACAGCTCGCCCAGCCGGTCGGCGCGGGATACGTCCGGTTTCATGAACTAGCGCGCACCCTGCGTGAACGCTGCCCCTGGGACATCGAACAGACACACCAGTCGTTGATCCCCCACCTCATCGAGGAGACATACGAGGTGGTGGACGCCATCGGCGAACTCGATGCCGACGACCCGGCGAGCGATGACCACTTCATCGAAGAACTCGGCGATCTGCTCTACCAGGTCGAATTCCACGCGACGATTGCCGAGCAACAGGGCAGATTTAGCATCGCTGACGTCACGGCCGGCATTCACGACAAGCTCGTGCGACGTCACCCTCATGTGTTCGGCGACAGCAACGATGCGCCAGCCGACGCCGCTGCGCAGACCGCCGCCTGGGACCGCATCAAACAAGCCGAACGTGGCGGCGCCCCCCAATCGGTGCTCGATGGTGTGCCGGGTTCGCTCCCGTCGTTGGCCCACGCCCACGCCACCCAGCGCAAAGCAGCCAAGGTGGGCTTCGATTGGCCCCATATCTCCGGGGCGATCGCCAAGGTGGCCGAAGAGACCGCAGAACTCGATGCCGAGATCGCCATCGGCGATCCCGGCCGGATGACCGATGAACTCGGCGATGTGTTGTTCGCCGTCGTGAACGTCGCGCGACATCTCGGGATCGAACCCGAGACCGCGCTGCGGGCAGCCACATCGAAGTTCTCGCGCCGCTTTCGCATCGTGGAGCAATTGGCGCGGGACCGAGGAATCGACCTGCACGCCAGCGAACTCGTCGTCCTCGACGGGTTGTGGGACGAAGCAAAATCACGTATGCAACCCTTCGAGCAGTAATGCATCAACACATCTCTCACCACACCGATACACCCGTTCCAGGAGGACCCTGATATGTCACAGATCAGTCTCATCGCCGGCCGAGAAGTCCTCGACTCACGCGGCAACCCCACCGTGGAGGTAGAGGTCACCCTCGATTCAGGTGCGGTTGGGCACGCAATGGTGCCGAGCGGTGCGTCCACCGGCGAGCACGAGGCCGTGGAATTACGCGATGGTGGCCAGCGCTATGGCGGAAAGGGTGTGCTCGGCGCCGTGCGCCATGTGAACACCGACATCGCCGAGGCCCTCATCGGCGCCGATGCACGCGATCAGCGCGGGATCGATGCGGTCATGCGATCGCTCGACGGCACCGACAATAAAGGGCGTCTCGGCGCGAACGCCCTGCTCGGCGTCAGCCTCGCAGTCGCCCACGCCGCGGCCGACGATCTGGGACTTCCGCTGTACCGCCACGTGGGTGGCGCCAACGCCCACGTCCTTCCCGTTCCGATGATGAACGTGCTGAACGGTGGCGCTCATGCCGACAACTCCGTCGACTTCCAAGAATTCATGATCATGCCGGTAGGCGCCCCTTCGTTCAGCGAGGCGCTGCGATGGGGAACCGAGACCTACCACGCCCTTCGTGGCGTGTTGTCGGCTCGTGGTCTGTCCACCGCGGTCGGGGACGAGGGCGGATTCGCGCCCGATCTCGCCTCGAACGAAGCCGCGATCACCTTGTTACTCGAGGCCATCGACGCCGCCGGTTTCACACCCGGGGACGACATTGCAATTGCGCTCGACCCAGCGGTCAGCGAGATCCATCGCGACGGCTCGTACCACCTCGACGGCGAGGGCCGTGTGCTGACTCCCGACGAGATGGCTGCCTACTGGGAGCGCATCGTCAACACCTATCCGGTCGTCTCGATCGAAGATGGCATGGCTGAGGACGACTGGGACGGTTGGGCTGCACTGACCGCTGCGATCGGCGATCGCTGCCAACTCGTCGGCGACGATCTCTTCGTGACCAATCCGGAACGACTCGGCCGCGGCATTGCCTCGTCGGTGGCCAACAGCATCCTCGTGAAGGTCAACCAGATCGGCACGCTCACCGAGACGCTCACCGCAGTGGCGCTGGCCACAGAGAATTCCTACACCGCGGTGATGAGCCATCGCAGCGGCGAAACCGAGGACGCCACGATCGCCGACCTCGCCGTCGCCACGAACTGTGGACAGATCAAAACCGGCGCTCCCTGCCGTTCCGACCGGGTCGCCAAGTACAACCGATTGCTCCGCATCGAGTCCGAGTTGGGGTCCGCTGCAGCCTTTCGGGGTCGCGCAGCGCTCGCTCCTCGAACCAACGGGTGACACAACCGACGATGTGGGGCCTGAGAGACTGAGCGGGTGAACGGGTCGCGCACACCACGCAGGAGTCGCCTGGCACGCCGCCGACGCCCGGCCTCAACGGCGCGACGGTCTTCGCTTGCGGACCTCACCGGTGGCGTACCCCGCGAGGCGCGTATCACCGGTCGCGGGCGCACCACCGTGGTCCTCGGCGCACTCGCTGGTGTCGTGGTTCTCACTCTGATCGCCTCGCTCGCCGTGATCCCGTGGCGCACCTATGGCGAGCAGGGCGACCGGATTGACGAACTCGCCGATCAGCTGGCGCGTCTGGAGGCGGTGAATGCCGACCTGTCGGCCGAGGTCCAGCGCCTCCGCACGGACGATGGCATTCGCGAGGCCGCCCGCGACGAATTGGGGTACGTGGCTGACGGTGAAGATCGCGAGACCGTGATGGATGCCCCGCCACTACCAACCGACCTTCCGAACGGCTGGCCCTACGGCGTGATGGCCGACATCATCGCCGCACGTACCCCGTCGCCCTGACCCCGGCGCCACGATCCGACGTCCGCGTGGCCGAGGTGCTGCTCGGGCGACTAACTTGGCCTCAACGACCGTTGCGACGAAAGGTGCAGGCGATGACCGGAAGTGTTCTCGGGGAGAGGGTTCTGCGCAAGGAGGACCCCAAGTTCCTCACCACTGGAGGTGTGTACCTCGACGATCTTCATCATCCGATGCTTGAGGGAGCCGCCCATGTGGTGTTCGCTCGCTCACCCATCGCCCACGGCACCATCGTGTCCATCGATATCGATGAGGCCGTTGGCATGCCAGGTGTGATCGCTGTGCATACCGCAGCGAGCCTCGGCCTTGAGCCAACACCGGCCATGTTCAACCCGAACGTGAACCGCACCCTTCTCGCCAGCGACCGTGTCCGCTGGGTCGGGGAACCAATCGTCGCCGTTGTCGCTGAGACCTACGAACAGGCCACCGACGCGGCGCAAGCGGTCTTCGTGGACATCGACCCGCTGCCGGCGATCACCGACATGAACGAGGCGCTCACATCCGACACGCACATCTACCCGGCGAACGGGTCGAATGCGGTGTTCGACTCCGTCGCCCTGGGTGGCGGCACGATCTCCGGTGATGAGTTCTTCGACGGCTGTGAGGTCGTCATCAGCGAGGAATTGCTGAATCAGCGCGTCGCACCCTGCCCGCTCGAGCCTCGGGCCGCTGCGGCCGTGTGGGCCGATGGGCGTCTCCATCAGTGGTTGTCCACCCAGCACGCTCAGGGGTCCGTGGGGCCGATCGCCGCAGCCAACGGGGTCGATGCCGCAGAGGTCCACGTCATCACTCCCGATGTCGGTGGTGGTTTCGGCGCGAAGATCGGGTGCTACTCCGAAGAGCTCATCCTCGGACGTCTCGCAGCTGACGTCCAGCGACCGGTTCGTTTCCGCGAGACGCGCAGCGAGTCGATGATGAACCTCGGCCATGGCCGCGCACAGCACCAGAAGATCACCGTGGGTGGCAGCCGCGACGGGCGCATCACCCACTTCCGACTCGAGATGGTGCAGGACTCCGGCGGCTTCTGCGAGATCGGGACGATCCTCGGCGCCCTGTTCACCCGGCGTATGGCCGCTGGCGTGTACACCTTCGAGAACATCGAAGCCCACTGTGTCTCGGTGGTGACCAACACAACGCCCGTGGTTGCCTACCGTGGTGCCGGTCGCCCCGAGGCCACAGCCGCAACCGAGCGCGCCATGGACCTCTTCGCAGCAGAGATCGGCATGGACCCGGTCGAGGTCCGACGCAAGAACCTCATCGCCGCCTTCGACCAGCCACACACGACCGCTATTGGCGAGACCTACGACGTCGGCGATTTCGAGGGCAGCCTCGACCGCGCGCTGGCCGCGGCCGGATACGACGAACTGCGCGCCGAGCAGGCACGTCGTCGGGCAGCAGGCGAGTCGCAGTTGCTGGGCATCGGGGTCAGCACCTATGTCGAGATCACCGGTGGCGCGGGTGCGCCTCAGGAGGATTCGAAGATCGTGATCCACGCCGACGGCACCGGCACGATCTACACCGGCACCTCACCGCATGGCCAGGGACACGACACAGCTTGGTCGATGATCGCGTCATCACTCACCGGTATCGACCCAGACCGCTTCACCCTCGTATGGGGTGACACCGACCTCACACCGGTTGGTGGAGGCACGATGGGATCGCGATCGCTGCAGCAGGGCGGACTCGCCGTGCACCAAGCGGCTGCCGGCGTGGTGGAGCAGGGCCGCCGCATCGCCGCTGGCCTGCTCGAAGCCGACGAGATCGACGTGGTGCTCGACACCGACCGCGGGGAGTTCCACGTCGCGGGTACCCCGGCGGTGACGGCGACATGGGCGCAGGTCGCTGTGGCGGCTGGCGATGAGGGCCTGGTTGAACAAACCACCTTCAAAGCGCCCGGTGCGACCTACCCCTTCGGCGCGCATGTCGCTGTGGTCGAAGTCGATGCCGATACCGGCCAGGTGACACATCTGCGTCACATCGCCTGTGACGATGCCGGGGTCATGGTGAACCCGGTACTGGTCGACGGCCAGGTGCACGGCGGTATCGCCCAAGGCACTGCCCAGGCACTGTACGAAGAGGTCCGCTACGACAGCGACGGCAACCCGGTCACGTCGAACCTCGCTGACTACGCAATGGTGTCGATGGATCTCATGCCGCAGATCGAGCGCATTCCGATGGAGACGCCGACACCGGTAAACCCCATCGGCGCCAAGGGCATCGGCGAATCGGGCACGATCGGCTCGACGCCCGCGGTGCACTCTGCAGTGATCGACGCGCTCGCCCACCTCGGCGTTCGCCACATCGACATGCCGTGCACACCGGAAAAGGTGTGGCGGGCCATCGCCGACGCGCGCTGACACCCTCACACTCCACGCGACGCTCACCCCGCCTCGGTACCGATACCGTGACGGGGTGAGTCAGTCCCCCATCTTCGCCCGCGATCTGGTTCGGGTCTTCGGTTCCGGCGACTCGGCGGTGCGTGCAGTCGACGGTGTCGATCTCGATGTGTCCGCCGGAGAGATCTTCGGATTCCTCGGGCCGAATGGTGCCGGCAAGTCGACCACCGTTCGCATGTTGACCACCTTGTTGCGGCCAACCTCGGGCACCGCCCGAGTTGCCGGATTTGACGTCGTCACCGACGCTGACGCCGTGCGGCGCAGCATTGGGGTTGCACTGCAAGACGCGGCTATCGATCCGTTGATGACCGGACGGGAGTTACTTCGGCTCCAGGCGACGCTCTATTCGATCCCTCGCACCGACGGTGAGCGGCGCAGCGGCGAACTGCTCGAGAGGGTAGGCCTGAGCGCGGCAGCGGACCGACGGGTGGGCACATACTCCGGCGGTATGCGTCGCCGACTCGACCTTGCTCTGGCTCTCATCGGCGAGCCATCGGTGCTCTTCCTCGACGAGCCGACGACCGGGCTCGACCCGATGAGCCGTATATCGCTATGGGAGGAGATCCGCCGGCTGAACGCCGACGGCACGACGGTTCTGCTCACCACCCAGTATCTCGAGGAGGCCGACCAGCTTGCCGACCGTGTCGCGATCATTGACCACGGTCAGATCGTGCGCGAGGGACAGCCCGATGATCTGAAGGCCGAGGTCGGTGCGCCGACACTGTTCATCGATGTGGAGACCACACTGGTCGACACGGCCACGGGTGTGCTGGGCACATTCGGCGAGTTGCGCCCGACTGCAGAGGGCACTCTTGGCGTCGGGCTTCGCGACGGTGTCGGTGCCGTATCGGCGGTGGTGCGAGCCCTCGATGAGGCGGGCGTGGCGGTCAGCCATCTCGAGGTGCGAGCCCCCAGCCTCGACGACGTGTTCGCCGAAGCCACGGGTTACCGCCTTGAGGGCGCTGACACCGATGGGGCGACGCGGTGAGCACACTGGCGCAGACCCGTGCGATGTCGCAGAGATCTGTCCTCGCCCTCGTGCGCCAACCCGCACTGGTCATCCCATCAGCAGTCTTTCCGCTGTTCTTTGCCGCCCTCGGCACCTCGTCATTCTCGCGCGCGGTGAATATTCCCGGCTTCCCCGAGGTCGATTCCTTCTTGGACTTCGCGCTCGCCGGCGCGGTCGTGCAGGGAATTCTCTTTGGTTCCATCACGAGCGCAACCGCTCTCGCAACCGATATCGAAACCGGTTTCTTCGACCGCTTGCTCGCCGCTCCCACCCAGCGAACCGCCATTTTGATCGGACGTCTTGCAGGGGCAATGGCCTACGGATTTGCCCAGACGCTGTTCTTCGTCGCGGTCCTCGTGCCCTTCGGCTTACGGATCACCACCGGCGCCGTGGGTCTGATGCTCATGGCTATCGGCGGTCTGCTCACCGCTCTCGCTGTCGCAGCTCTCATGTCGACTATGGCTCTGCGCACCGGATCCTCCGAGGCCGTGCAGGGGTCATTTCCCCTGTTGTTCGTACTGTTGTTCTTCTCCTCGGCATTCTTCCCTCGCGAGACAATGAGCGGGGCCTACCGGCGCATTGCCGACTGGAACCCGGTGTCACATCTGGTTGAGGGTTTCCGGTCCCTCACGATCGGTGAGGTGAACGCCACCTCGATCGCCCAGGTGGTTGTGTTACCGGCAGCACTGGCCGTCGTGACGATCACCGGGGCCCTCGCGGCCCTCGCAGCAAGGACGCGTCGCGGATGAGTTCCACCATCGCACCCGCGTGGGGTCTCGCACTGCGCAGCCTGCGAAATATTCGTCGCTTGCCATCGGCATTCGTGCCCGCGTTGATGATGCCGCTGGTGCAGGTCATCGCGTTCTCCGGCACCTTTGCGGGTATCACCGTGGTGCAGGGCTTCCCCACCGACCGGTCGGTGAACTGGTATCTGCCGCTGGCGGTCACAATGGGGTCGTCATTCGCCGGGCTCGGCACCGGTTTCGCAATGATCCGTGACCTGCAGTCGGGCTTCTATGACCGACTGCGCATGTCGCCAGCTGGCCGCCGCTCGCTTCTCCTCGGCCCGTTCATCGCCGCGTGGGCTCGCGCCCTGATCGCGGTGGTGCTGGTGCTCATCGTCGGTGTGGCGCTCGGTGCGCGACCCACGTCATGGGTGGCGATTCCATCGTTGATCGCCGTCGGACTCGGCACCGCCACCTTGGGCACGGGATGGGGTATCGGACTCGCCTACCGCTTCGGCGACATGCGCGCCGCGGCCATCATGCAGCTCACCCTGTTCCTCGGCCTGTTCCTGACCGATGCACAAACGCCGATTGATGTAATGAGCGGCTGGTTGGTTCCCGTGGCCACTGTGAACCCGCTCAGCCGGGTGCTGGGCCTTGCCCGGCAGGGTTTCATCGACGACGGGGCGTCGTGGGCGACCACCATATGGGGCCTTGCCACCCTTATCGCGGTCAGCGCGGCAACGGCGATGTTCGCGATGGCGGGTCTGCGCCGCCTGGACGATTGATCGTGCGGTACCTCGACAGCGTGAGCCACGGCTGCCGAGGTGGCATGCCGCGGGGATACCGTCACGGACGTGTCGATCATCGCCCGACTGCGCATCGCGGTTGCACTTGTCGCCACCGTGGTGATCGTCGGCACCATCGGCTACAGGCTCTTCGGTCTCGGATGGGGCGACGCGCTGTACATGACGGTGATCACGGTGACCACCGTCGGATATCGCGAGCTACTCGAACCAACAGGTTGGAACTCACTGTTCACCGTTGTCATCATCGTGACCGGGGTGTCGACCGTGCTGTACACCTTCACCCTGACCGTCCAAGCGGTGGTCGAGGGACAATTGCGTGAATTTGTAGGAAGACGGCGGATGGATCGACGTATCGAGGGGTTTCGCGGCCACACCGTGATCTGTGGATGGGGTCGCGTCGGCCGTGCCGTGGCCGACGACCTCCGTCGTGCCGGGCATCAGGTCGCCGTCGTCGACAGCAATGACGATCTGCTGCGCGATCTTGATATGCCCGTGATCTGTGGTGATGCCACCGCCGATTCAACGCTGCGAGCAGCCGGTGTGGAGCATGCGCGTGCCCTTGTGGCCGCAATTGACGCCGATGCAGAAAATCTGATGGTCACCTTGTCGGCACGCACGATCAACCCGAATTTGTTCATCGTGGCGCGCGCCCGCGCCGATGAGAGCATCGCCAAACTCACCCTTGCCGGCGCCGACCGTGTCGTGAACCCGCAGGAGCTCGGTGCGGCGCGCATGGCGACCTTTGTCGTGCAACCCAATGTGGCAGAGTTCATCGACGTGGTCATGCACGAACGGTCGGTCGAGTTCCGAATGCGCGAACTTGTCGTACCGGCGTCGGCCAGTGGCCTCCACGTCGGTGATGTTCGCTCGCGGGGCAACGTCGTGGTGCTGGCCGTGCGCGGACGCGACGGCGAATTCATCACCGATCCCGATGGCGATATGGAACTACACCCAGGCCAGATCGTGATCGCCGTCGGTGCTGACGACGCCTGCGATCATCTCGAGGAGGTGCTGGCATGAGCACGCGCACCCATGTGCTCCTCGACCTCGACGGCACCCTCAGTGATTCAGAGCCGGGCATCCGTCGTTCGCTGCAGTGGGCCTGTGAACGCGAGGGGTTCGATATCCCCACCGATGCGGAGATCAGGCGGGTGATCGGACCACCGTTCGAAATCGGATTGCCGATGATCGGCATTCCCGACGATGCCCTGGAACGAGTGATCGAGACCTACCGGCAGCGCTACTCGACGATCGGCGCCTTCGAGAACACCATGTACGAGGGCATCGACGCGCTCCTCAATCGCCTTCTCGAGCAGGGCTATACCCTCGCTGTCGCCACAGCGAAACCAGAGGCAACCGCACATCCCATCCTCGACTACTTCGGCTTGAGCGACCGTTTCGTGGTGCGTGCCGGTGCCTCACTCGATGGCTCTCGCCGAACCAAAGCCGAGGTCATCGACCACGCGCTCCACCAGTTGGGAATCGACGCCGACCCTGAGCTCGGCGACCACGTGATCATGATCGGAGACCGAGACCACGATGTGGACGGTGCTCGAACCCACGGGATCCCATGTATCGGGGTGACGTGGGGGTACGGATCTCCCGAGGAACTTCTCAGCGCTGGTGCTGTCGCTTTGGCGGACAGCCCCGCCGAGATTGACGCCCTCGTTGCAGACCACTACGAACTGGAGCACTGGCGGTGAGCACCTCATCTCAGACCCCCACTAGGTCGGCGGCCGACCTGCGCATGCGCCGCCTCCTGCGACTTCCCGTCGATGCCGCCCCCGCCACACCCGACGAAGCCCGCCGCGCCTTCCAGACGTCCATCTTGGTGGCCACCGTCAGATGCCTGCTGATGTACATCGTGTTCCCCTTCGTTCTTCCCGCTGTGGGTATTGCCAGCGGCGTCGGGCCGTATATCGGCATCCCCATCTCGTTGGTGGCGATCCTTGCCATCGGCTCGAGCGTGCGGAGGTTCTGGCGTGCAGACCATTCAAAGCGGTGGCACTACACCGTTTTGGGCACCGTTGTGATCTGCTTCTTGATCGTGCTCATCGGGATCGACATCGGCGAACTCATCTCCTGAGCGCAGCACCGCGTCGGGCCAACTACGCTCGCGGTCGACCGCAGGGCTCTCTATGGGCCATGATGTGGGCACGCGGGTTGCCACCGGCACCCCGGACCGCATACACACCACCTCGAGGGGGAACAGTGGAGATCACCGTCACGATCAACGGCACGGCGCATACCGCCGACGTCGAGCCTCGCACGCTTCTCGTGCAGTTCATTCGTGAGAACGTCGGCTTGACCGGAACAAATATCGGTTGCGACACATCCTCGTGCGGCGCATGTTCGATCCACCTCGATGGTGAGGCCGTCAAGAGTTGCACCGTCCTCGCGGTGCAGGCCGATGGCGCAGCGGTCACCACGATCGAAGGAATGGCCGCAGCCGACGGCACCTTGCATCCCATGCAGGCCGCGTTCATGGAGAACCACGGCCTGCAGTGCGGCTACTGCACCCCGGGCATGGTGATGGCGGCCACAAGCCTTCTCGCCGAGAACCCATCGCCCACTGAGGAAGAGGTGCGGATCGGCCTTGAGGGCAACCTCTGCCGCTGCACCGGGTACCACAACATCGTGAAGGCCGTGATGGCCTGCGCGGAGTCCTGAGACCGCACCTGAGCCAACGAACGACCATCCGATGAACGCCCGCGATGCCGACACCCTCGGCGCGCAACTCGCCCGAGGAGGCACCCAGTGATCCCAGCAGCTTTCGACTACGTCCGCGCCTCGTCCGCCGAAGAGGCCATAGCTCTACTCGGCCAGCACGGCGACGAGGCCAAACTCCTTGCCGGAGGCCACAGCTTGGTGCCGCTCATGAAGTTGCGCCTTGCGCAGCCGTCGGTGCTGGTCGATATCGGCCGGGTCAATGATCTGTCGTACGTGCGCGACGCCGGCGATCACATCGCCATCGGCGCTCTCACCCGCCATATGGACGTCGAGAACTCTCCCGTGCTCGCCGAGCACGTCCCCCTTCTCGCCCATGCTGCCAGCCATGTCGGCGACCCCCAGGTGCGCCACCGCGGCACCATCGGTGGATCGCTCGCCCATGCCGATCCAGCATCGGATCTTCCCGCGACAACGCTTGCTCTCGGCGCGACCTACGTTGCCCAAGGCCCCAACGGCACCCGCGAGATCGCTGCCGCGGACTTCTACCAGGGCTACCTCACATCGGCGCTCGAGGCCGACGAACTGCTCACCGAGATCCGTGTCCCAAAGATGAACGGCGCCGGTTGGAGCTTTCAGAAGTTCAACCGACGCGCACAGGACTGGGCCATCGTCGGCGTTGCCGCATGGCGGCGCGGCACCGAAAGCGGCGTGGGACTCGTCAACATGGGTTCGGTGCCGGTCCTTGCCGCTGCCGTCTCCGCGGCGATTGCATCTGGTGCCGATGTCGCTGATGCAGCCGCTCTCGCCGCCGACGATGCCGACCCGCAGGCCGACCTCAATGCCTCGGTCGAATACCGTCAGCACCTTGCCCGCGTCCTCACCGGGCGGGCGCTCAGCGCGGCCAGCGCGTGATTCCGGGCCCGTTCGACGGGCGTATGATCACGGCCAGGTGATACCACATGTGGTCCAACGGCCAGGTCACAAACCAACGACATCTTGACGCCATCGCTGACGCAGAGTTCTCGGCGTACTGGCTTGACGGCGCACACGCTCCCGAGACCAACCCCACACTCGTCCGCAACGAGAACTGCGACCTGTGTGTGGTGGGCGGCGGGTACACCGGACTGTGGACTGCGCTCGTCGCCAAGGAACGCGACCCATCACGTGACGTGGTGGTGTTGGAGGCATCCTCGATCGGTCACGCAGCGAGTGGCCGCAACGGTGGATTCATGGACGCCAGCCTCACCCATGGGATCCGCAATGGTTTCCGACACTTCTCCGATGAAATCGAGGTCCTCGAAGAACTCGGCATGCGCAACCTCGACGAAATCGAACGGGCGCTGCGCCGCCATGGCATCGAGTGCGATTATCAACGCACCGGCGTGATCGAGGTTGTCGCCGACCAGCACCCTGACTCGTACCGGGCCGAACTACACGAGGAATTCGCCCTGCTCGAACGGCTGGGCCACGACGTGGAATGGCTGGAAACCGACGCGATGCGCGCCGAGGTGCACTCACCGACATACAACGCCGGCCTGTGGGACCGCAGCGGCTGCGCCCTGGTCGACCCGGCACGACTCGTATGGGGTCTCAAAGCTGCTGCCGAGCGACTCGGGGTGCGGATCTACGAGGACACCAAGGCCACCGGTCTCGAACGCGACGGCGTGGGTGTCTTGGTCACAACCCCACTCGGGCGGGTACGCGCAGGCCGGGTGGCGCTCGCCACCAACGCATTCCCACCACTACTGCGGCGCATCAACAACTACATCGTTCCGGTGTACGACTACTGCATGATCACCGAACCGCTCTCCGAGGCACAGCTCGCTGCCATCGGGTGGGGACACCGGCAGGGTCTCAGCGACAACGCGAACCAGTTCCACTACTACCGAATGACCTCAGACAACCGCATCCTGTGGGGCGGCTACGACGCCATCTACCACTGGGGCGGCAAGGTCGCCACCGAACTTGAGAGCCGACCCGAGTCGTGGGCGTTGCTCAGCCAGCATTTCTTTGAGACCTTCCCGCAGCTGGAGGGGGTGCGCTTCAGCCATATGTGGGGCGGCGCGATCGACACGTCAAGCCGATTCACCGTGTTCTGGGGCAAAGCCATGGGCGGTCGTGTGGCCTATGCACTCGGGTACACCGGCCTCGGCGTGGCTGCCGCACGATTCGGTGCCACCACCATGCTCGATCTGCTGTATGGACGGAGATCACTCGCCACCCAGACAAGCCTCGTACGCGACAAACCCTGGCCGTACCCACCTGAACCGTTCCGGTTCCTCGGCATTCAGATGACACGCTGGTCCCTCGGCCGCGAGGACAGCACCGGCAAACGCAATCTGTGGCTGCGTGCCCTCGACCGTGTGGGGCTCGGCTTCGACTCGTGAGCGTTCACCACTAGCCTGCGGCACATGTCTCCCGAGTCGGTCCGTGACGACCTTGCCGCACAGGGTTATATCGCCGATGTCGGGCTGGCGACGGCGGTCTTTCTCGCGCGTGAACTCGGCCGCCCGCTGATGCTCGAAGGCGACGCCGGTGTCGGCAAGACAGAACTCGCGAAAGCGATAGCTGCCAGCACTGGCGGAGAACTCATCCGGCTGCAGTGCTACGAGGGCATCGATGCCTCTCAAGCGGTGTACGACTGGGACTACACGCGCCAACTCCTGCATCTGCGCGCCGCCGAGGCGACGGGCGCGATGGTGGGGCGCACAACCGATTCGGTTGAGGCCGAGTTATATGACGAGAGGTTCCTCGTGCGGCGAGCCGTACTGCGTGCCATCGACCATCGCGACGGGCCTTCGCCGGTGCTGCTCATCGACGAGGTCGACCGCGCCGACGACGAGTTCGAGGCCTATCTGCTTGAGGTGCTCTCTGACTTTCAGGTGACCGTTCCCGAGATCGGGGTATTCCGCGCTCAGCGCCCGCCGGTCGTGGTGCTGACATCGAATCGCACCCGCGACGTGCACGATGCGCTGAAGCGTCGATGCCTCTATCACTGGGTTGAGCATCCAGATCTTGAGCGCGAAATCGAGATTGTGCGTCGCCGTGTTCCTGAAGCTGACATCGCCCTCAGCACCGAAGTGGCTGCGGCGGTCGCTCATCTGCGAGCAATGGAGTTGTACAAACCACCGGGGGTTGCAGAGACGATCGACTGGACGGCCGCTCTTGCCCGTCTCGGGGTGCGACATCTTGATGCTGCATCCGCGGAGGCAACTCTCGGCACCGTGCTGAAGTACCGAGAAGACACTGAACGGGTGGTGTCGCACGGCATCGACGACCTGGTCGCGGCGGCGCGCAGCGGCGCCGGACGATGAGCAACGCGACGGCGATTGCCGTCGCCTTTGTCGATCGCCTTCGCTCCTCCGGAGTGGATGCTCCGCTGTCGGCCAGTATCGAGTATCAGCGCGCTCTCGGTGCGCTCGGTATGGGGTCGCGCGACGCGGTGTATTGGGCAGGTCGCACAACCCTGGTGCGGCGGCGCGAGGACATCGCCGCGTATGACACCGCGTTTAATTCCTTCTGGGATGACCACAGCGCGGCTCCCTACGAACCGCCCTCGGCGGCCATGTCCATCGCGGTCGATGACGAGGAGTCACCCGATGATGACGACGGTGGTCTCGATGGGCATGACGCCGACGATGCACCATCGATCGAGTTGCGTTTCAGCGCGGCCGAGGTGCTGCGCCATCGCGATTTCGCCTCATATTCCGACGATGAATTGGCCGAGGCCCGGCGTTTGATGGGGCGTCTGCGTGTCACAGGATCGCCGCGGCGGTCTCTGCGTCTGGTGAACGGCCACGGTTCACGCCCGCAGATGGATCTGCGACGCACTGTGCGGGCCGCACTCAGCACCGGTGGTGAACCTCTGCAACGCCGCTGGCGTCACCGGGGTATGCGCCCCCGACGACTGGTGCTCCTGCTCGATGTGAGCGGATCGATGGAACCGTACGCACGAGCTCTGGTGCGCTTCGCCCATGCTGCGGTCATCGGTCGGCAGCGGGTGGAGGTATTCGCTCTTGGCACCCGGCTCACGCGGATGACGCGGGAGCTGTCTGAGCGCGACCCTGATGCGGCCGTGGCCCGAGCCGCACGTGCGGTGGTCGACTGGTGGCACCCGCCTCGGAGACGGCCTGAGAGAGTTCAACCAACGCTGGGGACAGCGCGGTATGGCCCGCGGCGCCACGGTCGTGATTCTGTCCGATGGTTGGGACCGCGGCGATCCGAGCATGCTCGATGAACAGATGCTGCGACTACGCCGGCTAGCCCATCGGGTCATCTGGGTCAATCCCTTGAAAGTCACCCCTGGCTACGCCCCGCTGGCCCGGGGCATGGCCACGGCGCTGCCTCACCTCGATGCGTTCGTGGAGGGCCACTCGATCGACGCAATCGAACGACTGGCGGCGGAGATCAGCAGATGATCACCGTTCGTCCCGACCCCGCCTGGCCGCGCCATGATGTCGGCGTAATGAAAGGACCCCGCGATGCGTGAACTTCTTGACGATCTGGATCGGTGGCGCGCGGCTGGCACCCGGGTGGCAATCGCGCGGGTGGTCGCCACCGACGGTTCAGGGCCGCGCGGCCCGGGGGCTGCGATGGCGGTAAGTATCGACGGTGAGGTTGTCGGCAGTGTGTCGGGTGGATGCGTTGAAGGTGCAGTGGTCGGCGAGGCCCTCGCCGTGCTCAACGGCGAACGCGATGCGGGCATGGTCACATTTGGCTACAGCGATGACGAGGCCTTCGCTGTGGGCCTGACCTGTGGCGGCACGATCCGGTTGTTCATTGAGGAATTCGACTGGTGAGCGTGTGGCCAACCCTGTCGGAGCGAATCCGTGTCGGGTCGCCGGTGGCACTCGTCACCGTCGTCGATGGGCCCGGTATCGGTGGTCATCTGTTGGTGCATCCAGATGATGATTCCGTGGTGGTGCTCGGATCGCTCGGCGACCCCGATCTCGACCGGGTGGTGGCGCGGGACGCCATCGCCGAGCTCGAGGCCGGCCGATCGGGGGTACGCACCTATGGCCCTCGGGGTCAAACCACTCCGGAGGATCTCATCGACGAACCGACACTCACTGTGTTCGTCGAGTCCTGGGCACCGCCGCCTCAGATGTGGATCTTCGGCGCAGTGGACTTCACCGCTGCGTTGGCTCGCGTGGCGAAGATCCTCGGTTATCGGGTCCTCGTCGCCGATGCCCGTGAGGTGTTCGCCACCACCCGGCGCTTTCCCATGGCTGATGAAGTGCGCGTGTCGTGGCCGGGGGATGTCTTCACCGCACGGGGTCATGAACTCGGCCCCCGAGATGCCGTCTGCATCTTGACCCACGATCCGAAATTCGATATCCCTGCTGTGCACGGCGCACTGGCAACGTCGGTGGGGTACATCGGGGTGATGGGGTCACGCACCACACATGACCGTCGGCTGGAACGCCTCGCCGAGGTCGGCATCGATGACCGCGCGGATCTCGACCGGTTGATGTCCCCGATCGGCCTCGATCTTGGGGGCCGCACGCCAGAGGAAACCGCAATTTCGATCTGTGCCGAGATCATCGCGACCCGCACGGGACGCTCAGCACGTCAGTTGCGCACTGCTGAGGGCCCGATCCACTGACCCCAGCACCGCGTCGATGCGTCAATCAACGGTGGGGTCGGCAAATGAGATTCGCCGAGCGCTGCGTTCGGAGAGCACCTGAAGTTCCACGGTGCGGCCTCGCGTCGGCGCATGCACGACAGCATCACCCACGCCCAGAAACAACATGATGTGCCCCGGGTAGTAGACGAGGTCGCCGACTTGGGCCTCATCACGCTCAACTCTGTCGGCAGCTCGATACTGATAGCGACTGGATCGTTCCAGTTCGATACCTGCAGCCGACCAGGCCCAACTGGTGAGCCCAGAGCAGTCGAATGCCTCGCCCTCGGCACGGGCATACCGCCGGTAGGGCACGCCGAGTTGCGTGATTGCCGCGATGACCGCCACCTGTCCGTCAAGCGGAGACGTAATCCACGCCGCAACCAACTCGTCGGCGTCGAGACCGAGGGCGTCAGCAGCTGTGATCGCCACCCGGTCGCGCATGTCGACCCAATCGAGATAGGCCCATGGGTCGCCGGACTCCGACCACCGTTGGTGGTGGTCCAGCGCTGCAACAGCATCGGCGACGATGGTGGGATGCTCAGCCACGGGTTCGCCGGCCTGCGCGGCACCTGGTGCCAGCACGAGCGTTCCCGCAAGTGTGCAGGCAGCGACGATGAGGCGGAAGGGGGTCAGCGACAACATGATGAATCTGTCCGTCACCACGGGGTCGCCGTGGAATCGACACATTATCGTCATAATTTCGCAATATGAACTCGGGTGACGGCGACCCCTCCCTGCCTGCGATACTCCGGTGATGGGTCCCGCCGCCGTCCTTCTCGCCGCGGGTGCCGGATCACGCTTCCGCGGGAACGTCCACAAACTCATGGCGCCCCTACATGGACGGCGTCTCATCGACCACGCCCTCGACGCCGCCCTCGACGCCCTCGACGCCGATATCGGACCGGTGATCGTGGTGACCGGTGCGCTCGATGCCGCAACCTTGGGCCTTGACGGCCGTCCCGCTGGCACGATCACGATCGTGCACAACGAGCAGTGGTCTCAGGGCCAATCGGGGTCATTGCTGCTCGCAGCCCAGACAGCGAGCGAGCAGGGCTTCGATGCCATCGTTGTTGCGCTCGGTGATCAACCCGCGATCAGCCCTGCGGCGTGGCGCGCTGTTGCGCACAGCACCTCCCCGCTCGCGATCGCCGACTATGGCGGCGAGCGAGGTCACCCGGTCCGTATCGCCGCGGAAATGTTCGCCGAGCTGCCCAATCATGGCGACACGGGTGCCCGTGACCTACTTCGACATCACGTCCACCTCGTCGAGCCGGTACCGTGTGCCGGGTCGCCCGCCGATGTCGACACCGTCGAGGAGCTGGAGAAATGGCCGAGACAATCACCAACGAATTCACCGTAAACCGCCCCATCGAGGAGGCCTGGCCGGTGATCTGCGATGTGGAACGCATCGCTCCCTGCCTACCGGGGGCGCAACTGCAAGAGATCGAGGGCACCACCTATCGGGGCGTTGTCAAGATCAAGCTCGGCGCAGTGAATGCCAACTTCAAGGGTGAGGCCTCCTTCGTTGAACGCGACGATGACAACCACCGCGCGAAGCTCACCGCATCGGGGCGTGATACCGGCGGGCGCGGCAACGCCAGCGCCGATGTCACCGCCGAGGCCGAGGCCCTCTCGCCCACCAGCACTCGCTGCGTGGTGACGGCCGAACTGCATATCACCGGCAAAGTCGCACAGTTCGGGCGGGGCATCATGGGCGATGTCTCCAAGAAACTCATGAACCAGTTCTCGGCAAATCTCAACGAAATGCTCGACGAACAGGGAGCTATCAGCGCAGCCACAGGCGATACCACCACCGACACCGATGCCGCAGCGCCAGCCACCCCCGACGCTGAGGCGGCACCCGACGCTGCACCCTCAACCGTCACCGACGACACCGGCGATACCGAGCGCCCTGGGGTTCGCCGCATCGACGGGCCCGCCGCACAACCCATCGACGTGGCCGGACTCGCCGGACCCGCCGTGCTGAAGCGATTCGCCCCGATCGGCATCGGTGCATTGATCCTGTTGTTCATCCTGCGCCGCCTGCGGTGACCAACGACGCCGACCGTCGCCGCGTCGCCGAGTTGATCGGCCGTGAGCCAATGGGACGTTTCTCGGTCGTCGTCCGCGATGACGACGGTGACCCGGTCGTCATTGAGAACCAACCCTTGCTCGATGACGGCACACCGATGCCGACCCGC
>RFST01000130.1 GCA_009923855.1 Actinomycetota bacterium | reverse complement strand
GCGTAGGCAACATCGAACAACTCGGCTTGAAGTTCCACCGGGCGCCACGCGTCAAAGATGTGGAGTCCCCACGGTGATGGAAGTTCTTCAGCCACATCACACAACCGATCGGCCACCGATGACCGGACAAGCACCGTCGGGTGAGCAGCAGCCCACCCCGCGCGACTGTATGCCGGGACCATTGACAGCTTCGGATGACTGGGGACGACGAGCGGTTCACCAGAGTCGCGCTCAACCACGGCCCCGTCTGGGTCGTCCAATGTTTTTATTGCCGGTGCAGCGGGAATCGAATGTGTAGGAATATCAAGGTCGGACGACGCCACACTGCGGGTCCATTGGGCAAAAGCGTCCACCGGGCCAACGGTAGTCTCAGGACGTGGATCCGGCATCGCGCAACCCCCCGTTGAATAGAGCCGCATCAACGGCTGCCGGAGAGCCAAGGAACAGCGCCGTCGACGTTGTCGTCGTCGGTGGTGGCCATAACGGGCTCATCGCTGCGGCATTCACCGCTCGGTCTGGTTTGAGCACCGTGCTCGTTGAGGCCCGTGACACCGTCGGCGGGTGTGCCAGCACCGTGACCGACCTCGGTGCGCGTTTCAACATCTGCAACTGTGACCACAACATGATCCGGGCACTACCGATCATGGACGAACTTGATCTGACATCTCATGGCCTCCGCTATATCGAGACAGAGATATCTAGTATCCACCTCGCCCATGGCGAGACCACCGCATGGCCGTTCTTCCACGACACGGAACGGCATCTCGACGCACTTGGTCAGATTCACCCTGCGTGGGTACCGCAATATCGGCGCTATCTCAACGATGCCCTCCCGGTTGCTCGACTGGCGATCGACATGGCCCGCACAACACCATCGACAGCATTGATGTTGCGCCGGGTGGCGGGCCTTCGCGGCAGAGGCGCACGGCGCCTACTCGCATGGAGCCGTTCCAGCGCTGCTGATGTCCTGCGGTCATATTTTGACGATTGGCGCATCTGGATGCCCGCGGTGTCCAACGGGCCAACCGTCTGGGGTGTGAGCCCAGAGACACCAGGCACCGGTCTTGCAGCTGCCTTGTACGCCACCAAACACCTCAATCGCACGGGCCGACCAGTCGGTGGCTCTGGCGCGCTGACCGACGCCATTGAGGCATCGTTTCGCGCGGCCGGCGGCACGGTCATCACATCTCGGATGGTCGAGCAGCTCACCACCGACTCAGGAGGCGTGCGCGGAGTACGCCTTGACGACGGCTCCACAATCACCGCACGTGCTGTGGTTGCGGCCTGCGATCCACAGCGGGTATTCACCGACTGGCTCGACGACCCAACGGGGGAGCAGGCCTGGCCATCTTCGGCTCGCGACGAGATCGGTGACTGGCGCTCACAACCAGTGCACGACGGGTACGAGTCGAAAATCGACGCGGTGATCTCGTCACTACCGAACTACCGCCACGCCGATCAACTTCGCGAGGTGGTCGGTGAGGCTGATCTCTGGTCGCCCACCACGGTGATCCACCCAACACCCGAGGGTCTCGCCGACGCTCACCGGAGACGAGCTACGGGCGATGTCGCGCCACTGCCGACCATGCTGCTCAACATCCCCAGCGTTGCCGACGCCGCCATGCAGCTCTCACCAGATGAGCACGTCCTCAGCCTCGAGGTACTCTTCACCCCGTACACCCATGACTGGTCCCGCAGTGAGGAGCCCTCACGGTGGCTTGAGCTACTCGACGGCTTGTGCCAACCGGACACCTTGCAAGTTGAACGGTGGCGCGCAATGACGCCCGACCGCTACGAACGAGAGTTCCAGATGCATCGTGGTCACACACCCGCATACGCAGGGTCACCACTTGCAACACTGATGGGTCGACCGCGACCCACAACACGGCATCGCAGCGAGGTTCCGGGCCTCTACCTCGGTGGTGCCGCGGCGTATCCCGGTGCCGGCGTCTTTGGCGGTGCAGGCCGCAATGCGGCACGTGCGGTCATGAGCGATCTCAACCGCTGACTCTCATCTGCAGTAGGTCTCAGCCGACAGCACGCGAATTGCCAGCCGCGGTGTACACAGGTCGACGACGTCAAGTTCCGCACACCAGATACGCGAAGGGCCGGCACCCGTAGGTGCCGGCCCCGCGTCGGTTGACCTAGCAGGTCAGATCGTGAGCGGTGCTCAGAATCCGATGCTGGTGTCGATGTACTCGTTAGTCACGATGTCATCAGGGGCCAAGCCCTCCTCGAACTCCAGACCAGCAAGAGCGATGTTGTCGATCATCTCTTGGATCCGGTCAGTGTCCATGTTGCCAACGATCGCGTCCGGGCCGTTGCCGACCAAGCCGTACTCAGCCATCGCGCCAGCGGCGAACTCCGCGTTACCCGCGGTGTACACCCAGCCATCATCGAGCTGCTCGTTGACATCAAGAATCACCGCGTTCGCACCCGATGGGTCGCTGTGGTAGCTCACCACCGACTGCTGGAACACCGGCACCAACTCCGTCAGACATGCGTCCATCTCTTCCTTATCAGACGGCTTGATAGCAATCGTCTGGCTGTAGATCGGGAAGCCATTGTCGTTCAACAAGGTGAACGCAACATCCTTGCCCCACTCCTCGTAGGTGTTCTTGTACGCATACGGCTCCGACGACGCGAATCCCTGCTGAGCGATCTTGCCTTGCTCCGCAATGAACCGTGCCGGCGTCGCGTCATACGACGGATCAATCTGATCAGCGTTCAACACACCCAACGCCACGAACACATCGGCATAGGTCTGACCAGCAAAGATGTTGATCGTCACGCCCAGATCACCAAGATCCGACAGATCCTCCACATCGGGATACGTCTCCGGATCCCACATGATCATCTGCGGGTTCTTCTCCAACGGCGCCACCACCGACAACATCGGCGTGTCCTGGAACGTCAGGATCTGCGCATCAGTATTCGCATACGCCAGATGCACCGAATCATCGCTGTAGATGATCGACGACGGCGACGAGAAACCAATCGCCGGGCCACCCTCACGGATCTCAAAATCAATCCCGAGATCAACACCGTCCAACACCATCGGACCAACAGTCGCGCTGCGACCCTTCTCCACGGTGTAACCCTCACCGATCAGGTTGTACAGAGCACCATGCTCAGACTCCGCATGCCAATCCGTCTGGATCACCAACGGCGACGGACAAATATCAGCTAGGACACCGTCGGCGACCGGTTCGGCGGCAGGTTCCTCAGCAGGTTCGGCAGCGGGTTCCTCCGCCGCTGGGGCAGGTGCGGCCGTGGTGTCGGTCGCATCGTCGTCCCCACCGCAGGCCGCAGCGACCAGCGATAGGGCGAGGACTCCACTTAGGAGTCGTCGGGTACGGGTTGATGTCACTGTGCTCCCCCTCGGAGTGTGATGTGGATGGGTTGTAGTTGATTGGGTGGATGGGACAGATGCAGATCGTGTTGGTCAGTCGTTCGGGCCAGAGGAGTCATGCCATTTGCCGATGGCTACACCTTGCAACCAACCAAAGAACAAGAAGACGACGACGCCGAGTGCCGAGGACATGATCACTGCGGCGAGGAGTTCCTCCCCTTCGAGGCGGCTCGAGTAGCGCTTCAGCAGCTGTCCGATGCCGACCGCTCCCTGGCCGAAAAAGTAGTCGCCGACGATGGCGCCGATGACCGACAGTCCAGCCGAGATACGTAAACCAGCAAAGATCGCTGGCTGGGCTGCGGGGAACATCAACTTGCGCAGTCGGGTGAGGCGTGAGGCGTGATGCAACGTGAACAAGTCGTGCATACCACGTTCCGCCGACTGCAGACCGAAGAGCGTGTTCACGATGATCGGGAACAGCGAGATGATGACGCAGACGGCGATCCGCGATGTCGTGCCGTACCCCCACCAGAACCCGATCAAGGGAACGATCGCCAGAATCGGAATGGCCTGAAGCATCACCATGTAGGGAAAGACCGCTCGTTCGACGATCTTGGTCTGGCTCATGATCGTCGCGAGGAAGAATCCGATGCAGATCGATATGCCGAGGCCGATCAGCGCCACCCGGGTAGAACTCCACAGAGCCAGCAGGATCTCGGAGAAGTGGTCCCAATCAAGGAAACCCACCTGCAGAATCTCGTGCGGCGGACGCAAAAGGAATCGTCGCTCCGGCGTGAGGAGACCGTACGACACGTAATACCACGCGCCGACAATCGCAGCGCCCAGGATTAACGGCGGCAGGAACTGCAGCGCCAAAGATCCCGCAGTGCGACGCGGGCGCGTCCGACGAACCGGGGGCGCGTCAACCGGAGCGGCATCAACCGTGGTGTCGCTACCCGAAGTTGCAGCCGTGGACAGATCGTCGATACTCACTGGTGGGACCCCCTCAGTTCCTTGGAGACCTCGCCGCACAAGGCAGCGAACTCCGGGTCAAATCGAAGTTCGGGATGGCGCGGATAGTCGAAGGGCACGTCGAACTCGGCAACAATTCGCCCGGGACGTGCCGACATGACGAGGACGCGCGTGGACATGAACACGGCCTCGGCAATCGAGTGGGTGATGAACAGTCCCGCGAATCCCTCTGTTTGGAAGAGGCGCTGGGTCTCATCATTTAGGTGTTCTCGTGTGATCTCATCGACGGCACCGAAGGGCTCATCGAAGAGGAACACCGGCGGCTTGAGCGTCAGCGTGCGGGCGAGTGATGCGCGCATCTTCATGCCCCCGGACAACGAGCGTGGATAGTGCCCCTGAAATGAGGTCAGCCCGACCATGTCGATCGCCTCGAGCGCCAAGCGTCGACGCTCGGTTTTGTCGATGCCGTGGAGTTCCGCGAGCAGTTCGACGTTGCCCAGAACATTTCGCCAGGGGAGCAGCGTTGCGTCCTGGAACACGTAGCCAAGTCGCTCACGATCCACTGTCACGGTTCCGGCGGTTGGTTCGAGCAGGCCGGAGGCAATCTTCAACAGAGTTGATTTGCCGCATCCTGACGGACCCACGATCGTAACGAATTCACCGCGCGCAACGCTGAACGACGCCTCGCGGATCGCTTCGGTTCCGTCAGGAAATGTCATACCGATCCCGTTGAAGGCCAGGGAGTCGGTGCGGGTGGTGTCGGTTGCGGTCATCGCATCCCACCCTGTGTAAGCGACGCCGGGAGCCGCCGGCGACTGATCAACATCATGGCGGTGAACCTAGTCGCTCGTCACAAGCCGTTTGGCACCCCTGGGGCCCGGTGTACAACAAGTACACATCTCGTTAACACAACGGATGCCGCCCCCAGCGTGGCCACATGCCCCCGCTGAGTGGAGATCATCTTTCGGCAGCCCAGGCGGGCACCCATCGGTCGCCAGCGCCGCCCGACACCACATGGGTCATGATCGCCTCGCTGCCTACTACATGAAGGAGATACGCACCTGGCTCGGAGCTATATGCCGTGCCACCGGAGCCGAGGTCCAACCACACTTGGGCGGCGGTGCTCGGCGCACCGACGGCCACCACACCGCCCACGACAGTGGTGCAATGGCGGTGGAGGTGACCGCTCCACACGGCCTCAACA
>RFST01000129.1 GCA_009923855.1 Actinomycetota bacterium | reverse complement strand
TACCGCGACCCGATCACCACATCGGCACCATGACACGCCGCCGACACCATCGCCGGCAACATCGCCGGGTCGTGGGAATGATCTGCGTCGATTTCCACTAGTAGGTCCATGCCATCGGCGATACCTCTGGTAAAACCCTCCCGATACGCATCGCCAAGGCCCGCTTTACGATCCCGGCACAGAAGTTCGACACTGGAGTCTGTAGCGGTCATGGCCATCACCGATTCCCGAGTGCCGTCGGTGCTGCCGTCGTCGATGACGAGAACGTGTGCCGAGGGCAACGCAGCGCGTATCAAGCGCAGCACGGCGTCTATGTTGTCGACCTCGAAATAGGTCGGCACCACGACGAGGATGCGCGGGTTGGTCAACACCTCAGTGATCATCGTCGCTCCCGTGGCCTCGTAACTCATCGGCGGGAGTCGCATCGGGCCAGCACACCGTCCACACCACGGTCACCACGACGACGATCACCCACGGCTGCACCCATCCGAAGGCTCCCGGCCAGCGCAAGTCGAGAGGTGGATCCCACCGCACGCCGCCATCAACGGCATCCCCAACACCAACGCGGTGCGCCATCGCCCGCGGCGGACCGCAGGGGCGAGCAATGGTGCAGCGAGCCCGAGTGGTCCAGCCGCCAGGCCAATCACCATGAGGGGCATGAGCGTGCCGTGCGCCACGGGTGGCCGTGGATCGCTCGCCGTGTCGCGGCCACGACGACGAAGCGCCACTGCGGCGACAATCAACGTGGCGAACGCACCCACCACCAGCCCGCGGTTGACCCACCGTTGGGGCTCCCACGTAATGTCCAGCCGCCCTCCACGGCCCGCATCCAGTTGCCACGCCATCGCGTAGCCGTTCACCGCGATGGCCGGGCCAAGATCGTCTCCATCCAAGCGTGCTGTCCACCCCGACGAAAACGACTCAGCAAACACGAGCCACCCGGGTTCCTCGAGAGTCTCGAGATCGGCGCTGACCACCGTGTCGGTACGCGACATGTCAACATCTCGCACGACCGTCGACACAGGGCCGGCACCGGTGTCGAGCACGATGCGGTTGATATCGATGCCGCTCAGATGACCGGCCACGGTCGACAACTGATGCGTGCCCGCCGACAGTTTCACCGGGGCGCACCCCACCAGCACGTCGCCGTCGAGGCGGACCGATACCGCCAGCCCATCGATGGCGACCAGGTCATCTACGCACCCCATAGGTCGATCGCGTTCACCGCTGATCTCCACTGGCGTCACCGACACAATGCCCACTGGCAACGTCCGTGACCGATCGGAGAAGGGGTCGCGGGTGAGCGCGGGGGTCTCCACCACGAAGCCCAGGCGCAATGGTCCGGCGGCGAGCGCGCCTTGTTCGATCGTCGCCACTCCATCTGCATCGACGACAACGGTGTGTTCGGAACCTGCGCTGTCGGTGATGACCACCTGCGCGACCGGGCTCACGATCGGCCCGGTCATCGTGACGATACGTAACAGGTCGCCACCCTCAGGGTCTGGGCTGACCACGACGTAGGGGTCCACGGGATCAAAGTCGGAGACCCACAGAACATCTCCCACGCCAATGAGATCGGGCGACGATTCGATGAGCACGGGATGTGGCCGTGGGTCATGCGCCGCATCCGCGACGGCCCCGGTCATGCGGAACGAGCCAGCCGTCGACACGGTGAACTCACGACGCAGCTGCGGTTCGGGATCAAACCGATTGGGGATCGACGCATCGAGTCGGCGGCGATCGAACACCACCGTGGTGCGCGGCGCATCCACGAGGTCAGCGGGCAGAACGATCCACTCCTGTGTTGGCCCCACCCCGTCGATGATGATCTCGGCGAACCCGACTCCTGGCGAGTTGCCGTAGCCGGGCAGTGGGCCAACATTGTCAGCGAGCACCTCGATGCGGAGACGCTCGATGGGTTCACCATCGAGGCTGACACGTTGACCGGTTGCGGTGCGCGATTCATCACTCAGTGCTGCCTCAACCTCTCGCCACCGGCCACCGTCGACGGCATCTGCCGCAACAGAAACACGTACCTGCGTGATGTATCGATCGCGTTCACCCATGACTGGCTGCACGAGAGTGACCCCGCCAGACCGCACAGCATCGTGGAGCGCAATATCGATATGGGTGCCCGCGGTGCCTTCAAGAGCAGCCGCCCGCCATGCAGTGAACAGATCACCGTCGAGGGCGTGCACCGGGCGGTCCTCGGCGGACAGGATCGCCGGCGATCCGTACGACGACGCGGTGACCTCGACCACTGGACCGTCCAGTCGTGCGACCGTGCGACGCGATGGCGCGGCGGTGGTGAGCGACTGCAGCGAGGGGTCGTCACCCTCCCAGTCCGCAGCGCGCGTGGCGCCGAGCGTGGATCCCACCGAGTACCACCGCCGATCCTCGTACCGATTGCTGTCGCCGATAATCGACCAATCGACGTCGACGTCGACGCCAGCATCACTGTCGACCTCGACCAACACCTCCGTGCCGTCGATCAACCCATGCTCTGCAAGTGTGACCAGCGTGGCAGCAGATCCCTGCAGTGCCGCTGTGGCGCCGGATCTCACACTGACCACGGCGGGCGTGCCGTCCACCGCCCAGACCGCTCGTTGGGGCTGGTCACCGATACCGGGCACACCACCGAACGACTGCTCATCAACAAGTGCCCGATCGTGGGCCACGACGGGCCCGGTCCACACCCGGGTGAGGTCAGCCGCATCCAATCGTTCGGTGACGTCATCAGGTCGTGCGGTGGCGTACCGCTCGAACTCGATGTCGTTGCGAGCGATGACGGTGTCGACGCCCATCAACCGCGCCAGCGGAGCGACCGCGGCTGCAGCCAAGGTGTTCTCCGCAACGCGTCGTTCCACCTCCGACACAACATCGGCCGCACCATCGGTGCCGAGAGGAATCAATTCGCGAGCAACGGTTGCGCGGTTGATCAACCCGGGTGTGACTGGGTCGATTGTGCCACCCCAGCGCTGGGATGCGAAGTCGCTACCGGGGGTGATCCACACCCGGGTGCCGTCGGCGGGTGCCATCTCATCAGCGACCGCCGACGCCGTGATGACATGGCTCGGCACCTCGCGATGGGTGATGGCCTCGGTGACGGTCCCTCCGGTGAACCACGGGGCCGCCATCACAAGCGTGGCCGCGACCGGAATCCATCCGATCGGCGCTGCGAACCTGATCTGCCGGGAGTGCGCAGCCCACCGATCGGCCACTGCTCCACAACCGATCGCCAAACCGATGAGCGCAACCGGGGCCGCACGCGGCGTGGATCGCAGCGACATACCGATCTCGCTGCTGACCAGTTGCTCGAAGAACAGACCCCACGGAGTCCAGGCCCCCACCGACGCTGACCCCATCGCCAACGCCAACCCCGCGATGATCGTGATGCCAACCGGGCGACGGTGATCGTCAGGAATGAATCGCACACCCGCCACGGCCAGAGCTGCGGTTGTGAGCCCCACCGCGACATACCACGGTTGGGTCAAGATGCCCGCGGTGGCTCCGACCCACGGGTCGAGCCAATCGCCACCGTAGGAGAACCAATATCCGGCACCACGCATCAACTCGGTGGGCAACGCCGTCGATGAAATCGTCGCGTAGGTCTCGGTGAAGCGAAGAATGTCGATGCCGTGACGACCCTGCACCACGAGAGCGATCATCCACCACGACGACACGGCGACCGAGCACAGCCCCGCGCGCATCACGGGCGCCCAGCACGCCCGCACGCCCCATTCGGCAACGACCCACACCACCGCCCCGATGACCGCGAAAATGATCGCGGTCGCATTCACGGTGCCGGCAATGAGAACCGCCAACGCAAACCGGGCCGGATCACGCCACCCGCCGCGCATCACCGCGCGACGTAGGGCGAGAATCATCCATGGCAACACAGCCCACGGCAGCAAGATCGCCGAAATACGGGAGATGTACTGAAACAGATATGGCGACAGGCCGTAGGCGCAGGCCGCGGTGACAATGCCATGGGAGCCGAGGCCCACCGTGGCCGCGAGGCGGTGCGCCCCGACGACGGCCACGGCAACCACGGCAATCCACCACAGCCGTTGAGTGACCCAGTCGGGACTGCCGATCTGATCGGCAATCCACCACCAGGGCCCCTGGGGAAACAGATAGCCAATGGTCTGATGGGTGACGGTGCCCAAACCCACGTCGGCGTCCCAGAGCGACGGTGCCTGGTTCACAAGGGCACCCGGATTGACGCTGAGATAGATCTTGGTGTCGGCAGCAATGCGGCCTGGCGATGACCACCACGGCGGCAACACCACCAACAACCACACCCACCACCGTGGCCAATGCGGCGACACCGCAGAGCGTCCCATCACACGGGCCGCCATGGCGATCATGCGCGCTCCTCATCGACGAGCACGACGACACAGGCCGCCACCACGGCGGCCAGCACCGGCACATGCAGAACACCGAAATGACCTGGCCACGCCGACGACAGCGCCGGGCCGTCACGGATCACCTCGGCCACGATCACTGCACCACTTGCCCCCACCAGTGCCATGCCCCATCGACTGGGTGCTGGCAGAACCATGACGCCGAGAGCGCACACCACGCCTGCCACCGGCGACACCGTGGCAGCCACCACCGCACCGGTCACGACGGCACGCACCCACCGCGGTCGAATCGGACGGCGACGCCGCACCCTCGCCGGTAGGGCACCCGGGTCGATCACGATGACCAGCACCGCCAGCAGTGCCGCCACCGCCGAGATCACTAGGGCGGCGGTGTAGCCACGATCGGGCGGCCACCCGAACTCGATCTCCCCGACATCTCCCACGCCGTCATACACCACCGCTGTGCCACCACCAACCAGTGCGAAGGCGCCGACATCGCGACCCTCGATACGCGCTGTCAGCACATCGGTATGCGCTCGTGGCGACGTCGTGATGCAACAACCCCGATCAGGTGTCACCACCGGTTCCATCACCACGATGTCGGCCAGTGACTCAATGCGATGCACTCCGGCATCGAGGCGCACCTGTGCACCGTCACAGTGACCACCGGTGGCTGGGTCGATGCCGATATCCACACCATCGATCGACAACACACCGGTGATGCACTCACCGGGGGTCACCGGGCGGCGATCACCGACATCAATCCGGACCGACGAAATGAGATCTACCTCGGTCACCACCTCACGACGCATCACCGGTTCGGGATCGGACCGACCGGTGTCGGTGCGGCCATGACGCCACCGCTCCATCACCACCGTGGCATCGGTTGAGCTGATCGTCGGCAGGCGAAGAAACTCGGGGGCCGGTGTCACCGTTACCTCAGACAGGCCGACCACCGAGGTGCCCACCGCGATGTCATCCAAGGTGATGGTGACGCGCACATCGGCGTCGGGGACCTCGATCACCCCAATAGATCCATCAACGTCAGGGGTGCGTTCGACCACCGTTGGTTCCACACCGTCGCGTGGATCGCCACTGATGCTGATCACGACCCGCCCGACGATGCCATCGGTCACCACCACCGGCGCCAGATCACCAACCCGTCCCTGCACGCTCCACTCGACCTCATCGGCG
>RFST01000128.1 GCA_009923855.1 Actinomycetota bacterium | reverse complement strand
ATGCGATTTCATCTCCGCCATGCCCACCAACTTGTACGGACCGGGCGACAACTTCGACCTCGATTCGTCGCACGTGATCCCTGCACTGATGCGGAAATTCCATGATGCGCGTTCCCGCGACGACAACACGGTGGAGGTCTGGGGCACTGGGTCTGCGTTCCGGGAGTTCCTCCACGTCGACGACCTCGCCTCGGCCTGTCTGCACCTGATGGAGAACTACTCCGCGGACGAGCACATCAATGTGGGGACCGGCGTCGACTTGTCGATCCGTGAACTCGCCGAGACGATCCGCGAGGTGGTGAACCCCACCGCAAACATCGTGTGGGACACATCGAAACCAGATGGCACTCCCCGCAAACTGCTCGACGTCTCGCGGCTGCGCGACAGCGGCTGGGAGCCGCACATCGCCCTCGCAGATGGCCTCGCCGACACCTACCGATGGTTCCTCGAGGCCCATGCGGAGGGTGTCACACTGCGCGGTGTCGACGCCCTGTAGCCCGACATGTAAGGTCGTCGACGTGGCCGATAGATCGTCATTCGCCGACCAGGCGATGGAATTCACACCGCAGCTGTTCTCGGCGGCTCTGCGGATGACACGAAACCGTGCAGACGCCGAGGATCTCGTTCAGGAAGCGATGCTGCGCGGATTCCGCTCGTTCCATACCTTCACCGAGGGCACCAACCTGCGGGCGTGGCTGTTCCGCATCCTCACCAACGTGTACATCAACAGCTACCGCGCCAAACAACGCCGTCCCGATGAGACCGACCTCGGCGAGGTCGAAGATCTCTACCTGTACCGCCGTATCGGTTCGTTCGAGACTGCGGCCGCATCGCTGTCGGCTGAAGAGCAGTTCCTCGATCTGTTCACCGACGACGAGGTGAAGGCCGCGCTCGAAGACCTCCCCGACAATTTCCGCCTGCCGGTGCTCCTCGCCGATGTGGAGGGTTTTGCGTACCGCGAGATCGCGGACATACTGGAGATCCCGGTCGGAACCGTGATGTCACGACTCCATCGGGGAAGAAAAGCGATGCAACACGCGTTGTACTCGTTCGCCGTCGACCGAGGTCTTGTGGGAGCGGCAACCGACAACTAATTCAGAGAAGTTCAGAATCCGCTGAGAAGCCGGGGTGGCAGCGCCGCCGCCCCGGACGGCGTCGACCACACCACATGTGATCCTCCATGGCTGACTGCAACGAAACACTCCGAGAACTAGAACCCTTCATCGACGGTGAGATATCCGATGAGGCACGCGAGCACATCCACGGCCATCTCGGTGCGTGCGTGGATTGCCAGCAGGCCTTTGAATTCCACCTCGAGCTCCGCGAGGCGGTCCGCCGCAAGGCCTCGAACGATGAACTGCCCGCCTCGCTCGTCGCGAAACTCGAGGTCTGTCTCCGCGATGACTTCGACGGCGACGGCGTCGTCGGCAACGGCGGATCTGACGAGAGCGCCAGCGTCAGATAGTCTGGGTCCATGCTCGCAGCGAATATCTGGCACTGGTGGATCGGCGTCGTGCTCGCCTTCGCAGGAGTCGGCGCCACCTTGTCGCTGGTCATCGGGTATCTCAAGTCGGTCACCGCGCTGAAGCACCCCCTCGGCCGTCGCCGCCGCGCCGAGGATCTCTGACCCTGGGTTCCCTGGCCGCGTACCTCGCGCGCTGCCACTTTCCCGCAGCCTCGACCCCTGTCGACTGCGCCTTCTCCGGTGGTGCGGATTCCACCGCCCTGATCCTCCTCGCGCAGGCTGCCGGCCTCGTGGTCACAGCGCATCATGTTGACCATGGTCTGCGCCCCGAATCAGCCGACGATGCCTGTCGCGCTGCCGACATTGCTCATCAGTGCGGCGCCGCTGTGGTGATGCACCGTGTGCAAGTCGGACCCGGGCCGAACATGGAAGCGCGTGCCCGCGCCGCACGTCGTGCCGTGCTGCCCCCTGGCGCCATGACCGGACACACCGCAGATGACCAGGCCGAGACAGTGCTGTTACGGCTGTTGCGAGGTGCCG
The DNA here is from genome assembly GCA_009923855.1 of Actinomycetota bacterium. Classification (GTDB taxonomy): domain Bacteria; phylum Actinomycetota; class Acidimicrobiia; order Acidimicrobiales; family Ilumatobacteraceae; genus Casp-actino5. The sequence goes on along the minus strand of RFST01000128.1, from coordinate 3,569 downwards.
GAACCGACGGCATCGGGTCGATGCGTCCCGGGCCGATACACCCGATCCTCGACCTACGGCGTCATGAGACCGAACAGATCTGCACCGACGCCGGGGTCGCCTGGGTTGATGACCCCTCCAATACCGATCCGACGATCACCCGCAACGCCGTTCGCCACCAGGTGCTCCCACTGCTCGCAGATATTGCGGGACGTGACCCGGTGCCGCTGCTCACCCGCACCGCCGCCATTGCGCGCGATGACGCTGCACTTCTCGATGATCTCGTCGCACAGCATGTGCCCGACCCAACCGACACCCGGGCTCTGGCCACCGCGCCTCCCGCGATCGCCGCCCGCGCCCTACGGCGCTGGTTGAGCGTCGATGGTTACCCGCCAGATGCAGCAGCTATCGACCGGGTGTTCGAGGTGGTACACCATCGCGTCACCGCATGCGAGATTCCCGGCGGTCGACGGGTGGCGCGCCGCGGAGGTTTTCTGCACATCATCACGCCCGACGATCGCGCGAACTAGCATTACCGCTCGCAGAGAACGGCATCTGGACCCCGTTGCACACGGGATCTTCCTGCCACATCGACCGACGCGGCGGAATCCGAGGAAGCAATGGCGCAGAAACTCCGCGGCAAATGGGCCGCTGGAATCCAACCGAAGAACTTCACCTGGGTGATCAAGGACCGATTCGCGGTCTGCGAACGGCCTGGAGGTTTCGGTGATGGCCATCGCCGAGTGCGTCGTCAAGAGGAGATCATCTGGCTGCGAGAGAACGGCTTCGACGTCGTGGTATCGCTGATCCAGGCCTCCCACAATCTGCATAACTACGAAGAACTGCAGCTCCCCTACCGCCACCGGCCGCTGCAAACCGACGAGCTGGAGACCTACCTCCCCGCGCTGTACCGCGAACTCGACGATCTGATCGGCGCCGGGTCACGAGTGGTGATGCACGGCGAGGAACTCGGCGACCGCGTGGTCGGTGTGGTCGGCGGTTGGATCCGCTGGAAGGGTCTCGTCGAGGACCCCACCGACGCGATCACGATGACCGAGCAACTCACCGGTCGCAAGCTCGACCCCTTCGCCCGTCAGGTGATCATGCGGGCCGATGAGTTCCGCTGATAGCGACCACCACAGCATTGCGGTGATCGGCGCCGGCGTGGCCGGGCTGATGACCGCACGCGAGTTGACGGCTCGCGGGGTCGACACCGTCGTTCTCGACAAGGGTCGTTCGGTTGGTGGCCGGCTGGCAACGCGACGCATCGGTGACGCACGCCTCGACCATGGCGCCCAGTTCTTCACCGTGCGCACCGAAGAATTCGCGGCCGTCGTCGATGACTGGCTGACGCGCGGATTGGCACATGAGTGGTGCCGTGGGTTTGCCAACGACGATGGGCACCCTCGCTACGTCGGCACCGCTGGAATGAACTCACTGGCCAAAGACCTCGCCGATGGCCTCGACGTGCGCTGCGGTCACCTTGTCTTCAGCGCCTCTCGCGAGGCCACCGATGGCCCGTGGGTGCTCACCCTCGACGACGGCCGGTCCATCACCTCCGATGTGCTGGTGTGCACCGCTCCGGTCGCGCAGTCGTTCTCGCTGCTGTTCGAGACGGTCGACGGCCTTCCGCGCGACCTCTTCGATGCCGATTACGACCGCACTCTCGGCATCTTGGCCACACTCGACGGCGATCCCGGCCTACCGGAACCAGGCGCGGTGCGCGATCCCTCAGCGGATGTCTCGATGGTGGTCGACAACGCGCGCAAGGGCGTGTCGCCGGTACACGCCATCACCTTGCACGCATCGGCCGCCTGGAGCGAGGCACATTGGGACGACGACCCAGACGACCTCGAGTGCGCGCTTCACGATCTGCTGGCACCATGGCGAGGAGATGCCACGGTGACCGAGGCGCAGGTCAAGAGATGGCGTTTTGCGACACCACGGCGTACGTGGCCCGAGCCATGTTGGGTGTCGACGCAGCATCGGGTCGTGCTTGCAGGTGATGCCTACGCCGGCCCGCGCGTTGAGGGTGCATTCACCTCCGGCCGGGCAGCGGCACTTGCCGCGCACACCCTGCTGGGGTAAACGCCCCGGCGAATCTCAGGTGCACACCACATCGGTGAGTTCGCGTTCGGCCAGCGAGTACATGGTGACGTAGTCATCACCGAGCTCGCGACGCCACTGAGTGAACGATTCGAACTCGGTCGCGCAACGCCGCACAAACACCGGTGCGTGCGGCAATGCAAAGCCATCGGACAGCACCGCCCATTCATCATCGAAGGCCCTGACGGTGCCCAGTTCGATCATGTCTGCGTCGACGGGCACCAACGAGAACCACAGCACCGCTTCACCGAGCATGTCGGCCAGCACCGCGCAACGCCCGACCCGACGTGACACCGGGCAGTTATCCACCCCCGGTGTTCCAGTCACGATGTCAACAGCACGCAGATCGTCGAGGATCAGACGCGCTGTGTGTATTGCCACACCGTCGACGACAGCGAAGCCTGCGGCACCGAAACGGCCGTTCTCGTACTCGATATCGGTGACGACGTCGACGAGATCGATCCGGCGCACCATGTCCGGGTCCACCTCGCCACTCGACCCCACGTCGACGACGGGTGCGCCGTCGGTGTCATCACCTCCAGCAAGTCGCGACACAGCCACCACGCTCAGAATCAGCGCCACCACCGTGGCGACGAAACGCAGCGACAGGATCTCGCGCATGTGGCATCCGGCTCAGCGAGCCGTCCATCCCCCGTCCACGATGACGCTTTGGCCAGTCATGAAACCGCCCGCATCGCTCGCCAGAAGCAACAGGGCGCCATCGAGTTCTTGGGGCTCTCCCATCCGAGGAATCGGTGAGTTCTGGCGAATGAAATCCTGCGATCGCTCATCTTGCATCGGCGCCGTCATCTCCGAGGGAAACCATCCGGGACACAACGCGTTGACCCGCACACCTTTGCGCGCCCACTGCAATGCGAGTTCTCGGGTCATGTTGACCACCGCCCCCTTGCTGGCGCAGTAGTTCGCCTGTTTCACCGGGGTACCACCGACATGGCCCAACATCGATGCCACGTTCACGACCGATCCACCCCCGTTGGCCACCATCGACACCGCGCAGAGTTTCGCCATATGCCACACCGCTGTGGTGTTGATCTCCAACACCCTCCGGAACGTCTCGAGGCTCTCATCTTCGACGGCCACGACTTCGGCAATGCCCGCATTGTTGACGAGCACATCGACGCGTCCGCATGTTTCGATGACGGTGGCCACGATGCGTTCACGATCCGCTTCGGAAGCCATATCTCCGTCAACGACTACCAAGCCTGGCAACTCGGCCGCGAGCTCGTCGAGGCGGTCGCGACGTCGAGCGGTGACGGCAACGGTGGCACCAACGTGGTGCAACACCCGTGCCATTCGGGCTCCAAGACCAGCGGATGCACCGGTCACGAGTGCGACCCGACCATCGAGTCGGAACAGGGATAAGGGGTCGATCGGGGTGCTGTCGGGGGCGTTCACGCCACCAGCATGGCAGTCGAGGCAGCGCGCTCCACGGCAGGCAACCGACCGACGCGCCAACGGCCATG
>RFST01000127.1 GCA_009923855.1 Actinomycetota bacterium | reverse complement strand
TCGTTGGCGATGGCCAACAGGTGCAGCACCGCGTTGGTGGAGCCCCCCACCGCATTCGCAAGGGCGATCGCGTTCTCGAAGGCTCCCTTCGTCAAGATGTCGTGCGGGCGTAGTCCCGACTGCAACATGCCCAAGACCGCCTCACCGGCGCGACGTGCGTCGTCCTCACGACGCCGGTCAACCGCTGGAGGGGCCGCCGACCCCGGCAGGCTGAGACCAAGCGCCTCGCCGATCGACGACATCGTGTTCGCGGTGAACATGCCGCCGCATGCACCCTCACCTGGGCAGGCATTGGACTCGATGGCGTGGAGTTCCTCGGGCGTAATCGTGCCGGCCGCACATGCACCCACCGCCTCGAACACAGAGGTGATGTCGAGGGCCTTGCCGTTCAGATACCCGGGCAACGTGGACCCGTTGTAGACGAACACGCCCGGGAGATCGAGACGGGCAATGGCCATCATCATGCCCGGCATCGACTTGTCACATCCGCCGAGTGCGACCAGACCATCGAGGCGTTCGGCGTGCACCACAGCTTCCACTGAGTCGCAGATGATTTCGCGGCTGACCAGTGAGGCGCGCATGCCCTCATGGCCCATCGAGATGCCGTCGGACACGGTGATCGTGCCGAATTCGAGACCCACGCCACCCGCGCGGACCACACCGTCTTTGGCAGCTGCAGCAAGTCGACGCAGCGATGCATTACACGGCGTGATCTCGTTCCACGCGTTGGCAATCGCCACCTGGGGCTTCTCCCAGTCGTCGTCAGTGAGGCCGACCGCACGCAGCATGGCCCGCGATGCCGCCCGTTGGATGCCGTCGGTGACGTCGCGCGAGCGTGGCTTGATGTCGACTGGTGTGTCCGAGTTCCCCGTCATGGGGCGAACGCTAATACCTCAGGCTGACCCCATAGCCATCGATCAACCATCGTCGCGCGAGCGGGTCTCTCTCAGCACACGGAGTCGTCTGGACGAGGAACAGACAGGCCAAACAGGGGTCGCGCCTTCAGGCCAGCAGCAGTGCCGAGTAGCGCAAACACTGCCCACACCCATCCGTGCAAACTCGCTGAGGCAATTCCAGAGAAATACGCCCCAATATTGCAACCAAAGGCGAAAGCCGCGCCATATCCCATGAGCGCACCCCCAATCAGCCCAGCCACGATGTGTCGACGCGGTACGCGGCGGACGAGAGCAAACGATCCAGCAGCCGCAGACGCCGCCAGCGCCCCAACGATGATGCCCAGATTGAGCACCGTCGTGGTGTCAGTGAGCAATCCAGCATCAAGCCCTGGCCTGTCGTTCCAATACGCCCATGCGCCGACGTCCACGCCGACTCCATCAAGGATTTTTGATGCCCACAACCTGAATGCAGACGTGACTCCCCACGGCCTACCCGACACCGCCAGCACCAGAACATTGAGGAGCCCCAGCACGATCGCTCCAGCCCACAGTGGCCATGAACCCCTGACGATACGTGCCACACCAATGGCCGCAGGCACCGCCTCAATCTGCGGAGGTCGACGCCGCTGGATAACGCTCTGCGCCACAAATGCCACAACCCCGAACAGTGCGACCAGCACCAGAGTTCCGCCAACAGCACCGAGTTCTGCCGTAAAACTAAATGGATCTGCGAGTTTCACAAATCCAGCTCCATCGCCTGTCCAGAATCCCGCGTGCGCCACACCAATTCCGGATCCGGCGACAAAGCCAATCAAAGTCACGAGAACCCCGACGTGGCCTGAACCCGTTGCATAAAGAGTGCCCGACGCGCACGACCCACCCAGCTGCATCCCGAGGCCAAAAAGAAACGAGCCGATCAATAGCCCAAGAGTGATCGGCGCAACATATCCCCGTGGCTCAGACCCGAACAGGCCGCCACCGTGCGAGATCAGGATTGTGAACCCGATTGTCGCGACCGCAAGCATCAACATATGCGCTTGTAGCCCACGGCCCTGTCCGACGGCGACCAGCTGCCGCCATGCAGATGTAAATCCAAATCGGGCATGGAAGAGGGTTACGCCGAGGGCTAAGCCGAGAAGAACCTTCAGCACCGTCGCGGAGCCCTGCGTCGTGCCGGCAATAACGAGCGCAACCGCGAGAAGAAGGCTGACGCCAACTGTCCGCTGCTGGATCGGTGGGACATGTGACGATCTCGCGGAGACGACGTCTGACGAATTCACTGTGCTCATAAGTTCACCTTGTGATCGAAATGTTATAAACATGATCATTTTAGTCATCTTTGATGCTGCATGCAACCGCTGTCGGTCCCATGAAGGTCAAACCCAGCGATCGTCAGCGACGACCGAACCCGAACAGCTCCTTGGCGACTTTGCGCATCTGGATCTCCTCAGAGCCCTCGGTGATGCGGTACCGACGATGATGTCGGTAGATGTGTTCAAAGGGCATGTGCCGGCTGTAGCCGACACCGCCACAGGTCTGCATGGCGCGATCGGCTGCATCACACGCGAACCGATTCGCCCGATAGTTACACATCGCCACCTGATGGGTGACTTCCATGTGGTGCTGCTGGTCAAGGCGCCACGCGGTCTCACGGATCAACTGGCGCAGCATCGCGGCCTCGGTGTGCAACTCCACAAGAGGGAACTGAATGCCCTGGTTCACCGCGAGCGGCTTGCCCCATGTGATGCGTTCGCGCGCGTACGTCACCGCGGTGTCAACGCAGTATTGGCCCGCACCGAGCGACGACGCAGCCTGACGGATTCGATTCTCATGGACGAAGTGCTGCGCCAACTCGAGCCCGCGGCCCACATCGCCGAACACGGCGTCGTCGCCAACACGAACATCGGTGAGGCGCACCTCGGCGTGATCGCTCGGCATGTTCAACGTCCACCAGTAGAACTCCACCTCGAAACCCGGGTCGGAGGTCGGGACCAAGAATGCAGTGATGCCTGACCCCTGTCCGGGCTCGCCCGAGGTCCGCGCAAAGATGATGTCGTGCGTGGCGGTGTGCACGCCGGTGTTCCAGCGTTTCATCCCATTGATGACCCAGCCATCACCATCACGCACTGCAGTGGTCTCCATATAGGTGGCATCACTGCCATGGTTCGGCTCGGTGAGTCCGAACGCGAGACGGCGCGTGCCGTCGAGAAAACCGGGCATCCACTCAGCGATCTGCGCCGGGGTTCCGAAATCGCGCATCATCAACACCGTCGGAAAGTTGCCGACGATCGATGATTCGTTCTGCAGGTCGTTGTGCAGCCCCAGCCCACGATGCGCTAGATGCTCGCGGATGATCGCCATCTCGAGGTTGGTGGCGTCATGGCCACCGAACTCGGCCGGTAATGCCCACCGCAGCCACCCAGCCTCATCGGCGCGTCGGCGCATCTGGGCCAGCAGGTCTTCCCATTCTGGGTTCGGCACCCCATCGTTATCCCAATCGGTGCGAGCCCACTCCCGACGATGGTCGAAGAAGCGCATGTTGTCGTCGGCATGCTGCAACGGCTCGATCTCGGCCTCGATGAATGCGTCGAGCGCGTCGAGGGTCGCTTGGATCTGTTCGGGGATGGCAAAGTCCATTCCCGAACGGTAATCAGCGGGCCGGGCTCAACTCCGACGCGAGACGAGCAGAGCGCTCACCGCCTTGCCGTCGGCTTGGCCACGGGATGCCTTCATCACGTGGCCGACAAGAGCGCCCATGGCCTTGTCTTCGCCTGCACAGTATTTCTGCCAGGCCTCCGGCTCGGCGGCGATGGCAGCATCGACCAGAGCAACCAGTTCACCGTCATCCATGGCCTCGAAGCCACGTTGCGCGGCGAGGGCGGCGGGGTCACCCCCACCCGCATCGATGAGGTCACCGAGCAGGGTCTTGGCCTGTGTGGCCGTCACCGCACCCGATGATTCCATCGCCACCAAAGCAGCGAGGTCGCTGGCGGGAACACGCGGGGTGTCACCGAGCTCTGCAAAGGCCTCTTTCACATGCACCAACGCCCGCGCAGCATCGGCCCCATGTCTGGCAACCTCTGCCACGTAGGCATCTTGGCCCCGTTCGACCACGGTCATCACCGCCTCGGTATCGGGTGCCACACCGCACAGCGCCGCAAGGGCGGCACGGCGCTCGGCCGGCAGCGGTGGCAGGGCCGAACGGACCTCATCAATCCATTCCGGTGACGGGACAAACGGCACAAGGTCGGGATCGGGGAAATAGCGGTAGTCGTCGGCGTCCTCTTTGGATCGCAACGCATGTGTGCGGCCGTCGCCCTCATCCCAGTGACGGGTCTGTTGCACAACCGATTCACCGGCGGTGATCAAGGCGACCTGACGACGAGCTTCGGCGTCGATAGCGCGCCCGAGGGAACGCACCGAGTTCACATTCTTGATCTCGCATCGCGTGCCGAGCGGTTCACCGGGGCGACGAACGCTGACATTGGCATCGACGCGCATCGACCCCTCTTCCATCCGCGCATCCGATGCACCGATTGCGACGAGGATCGCCCGCAGTTCGCTGACGTATTCGCGGGCCTGATCGGGTGAGACGATGTCAGGCCGTGACACGATCTCAACGAGGGGCACACCGGCTCGGTTGAAATCGATGAGTGATCCTTCGCTGCCATGAATTCGACCTGAGCCACCGAGGTGTGTGCTCTTGCCTGTGTCCTCTTCGAGGTGGGCGCGTTCGACGCCGATCACCGTTCCATCGGACAGTGCCAGGCGCCCGTCGATATTCAACGGTTTGTCGTACTGGGAGATCTGATACGCCTTGGGCATATCGGGGTAGAAGTAGTTCTTGCGGGCGAACACGCAGGCCTGAACCGTGCAGCCGAGCGCCAGACCAATACGGGCACCCAGTTCAACCGCTCGCGCGTTCAACACCGGCAACGCACCGGGGAGACCGAGCGTGACCGGGTCGATATGCACATTCGGGTCGTCACCGAAACGATTCGCTGATCCGGAGAACAACTTGGTGGCAGTGTCGAGCTCCACATGGACCTCGAGCCCGACAACCATCTCAAACCCCTCGTAGGTCCACCGCTCAGTCATCGCTGGCCCCCATCGCACGCTCCAGGGCAGCCCCAACGGCGAACATCGTGGCCTCGCCAACGGCGGGTGCAAGCACCTGAACTCCGACCGGAAGACCGTCAGCGCCGGTGCCGAACGGCACCGACATCGCAGGATGGCCAGCGAGATTCGACGGGATCGTGTACGTGTCGCACAGGTACATCGCCAATGGATCGTCGGATTTCGCACCGATCTCGAATGCAACGGTCGGAGCGGTGGGGGTCAACAGCACATCTGCGTGGGTGTAGGCGCGCGCAAAATCGTCAGCGATCAGCCGTCGCACTCGCTGTGCTTTGCCGTAGTACGCGTCGTAGTAACCAGCGGACAGTGCATACGTACCGAGCAGGATGCGGCGCTTCACTTCCGCACCGAAGCCATCGGTGCGAGTGGCCACATACATCGCATCCGTGTCCGGCGCCGCCACCCGATGCCCGTAGCGCACGCCGTCGTAGCGAGCCAGATTTGACGAGGCCTCGGCCGGTGCGATGAGGTAGTACGCCGTCAACCCATAGGTGAATGCCGGTACCTCGACATCCACGATGTCGGCGCCGGCGGCCGCAAGGGCGTCAAAGGCTGCCTCAAATCGCTCGGTGACATC
>RFST01000126.1 GCA_009923855.1 Actinomycetota bacterium | reverse complement strand
GGGCGCGATCGGATTGTCGATGGCGGCCGAACTGCCCGTTGACGGGACTGAAGTGTGGCTCACTGATGTGTCGACCGATGCACTCGATGTGGCGCGCGCCAATGTGGCAGCGGTCGGACGAGGCGCGGCCAACGTTCGCATCGCACAGGGCTCGTGGTACGACGCATTGCCCACCGAGTTGCGCGGACACGTGAACGTGATCGTCGCCAATCCGCCCTACATCGCTCATGACGATCCGGAAGTGGAGGATTCGGTCCGTGAGTGGGAACCCGAATCGGCGTTGTTCGCCGATGATGACGGACTCCGTGACATCGCGACGATCGTGATCGGCGCACGCGAGTGGTTGGTGCCAGGCGGTTGGTTGTTCGTCGAGATCGGCCATCGCCAAGGTGACGCCGTGCTCGACATCGCCCACCACGCAGGATTTGACTCAGAGTCGATCGAGATCGTCTCCGACCTCGCTCACCGCCCCCGCTTCTTGAGCGCCCAGTGGCGTTCTGGGTGAATTACTCGTCGGATTCGGGCCGACTCTTCACCCAGATCCTCAAGAAGTCGAGTTGGTGCAGAAGAAGATTCTCGGCCACTTCAGGTTGAGGGGTCATGTGGGTGACCCCCGACAGGGGCAGCACCTCGTGCGAGCGGCCGGCGGCCAACAAAGCCGACGAGAACTGCAGGGTGTGCGCGGCTACCACGTTGTCGTCGGCGAGACCGTGGATGAGCATGAGTGGACGGGTGAGTGACGACGCCTCGCGAATGAGCGACGTCGCGTCGTATGGCGCGGCGTCGGTTGCTGGATTGCCGAGATACCTCTCGGTGTAGTGCGTGTCGTACAGCCGCCACTCGGTCACCGGCGCACCGGCGACGGCGGCATGGAACACATCGGGTCGGCGCAACACGGCCAGCGCTGCCAGATAGCCGCCGAAACTCCAACCGCGTATTCCCACTCGTGTGAGGTCGAGATCGGGATTCTCGTCGGCCGCAGCATGGAGTGCGTCGACCTGATCGTCCAGGACCGCCGTCGCCAGATCGAGATGCACGGCGCGTTCCCACGACGTACCGAGGGCCGGCGTGCCGCGACCGTCGGCTACCAGCACGGCGAACCCTTGATCAGCGAACCACTGTGACGTGCAGTGGGCGGCGTAGGAATCGACCACGCGCTGGGCATGGGGCCCTCCGTACGGATCCATGAGTACCGGCAACTTGGTACCAGGTTGGTGATCACGGGGCATCAACAACGCAGTCGGAATCCGACGTGAACCACGACGCGCGAACACGACCGACGGTGCCGCAAGAGGTTCCTCGGCGAAACTGATGAGTGTCGTCGAACGATCGGGTTGAACAACCGTGGTCGTTGCTCGGGCCATCGACGATGACGCTCGACGCGTGACAACGGTCGACGAGCCCGCGGCCACCGTGTGCACGCCATCGAGCGGAGTGAGTGGCTCGAGCGACGACGGCGTCCATCGCCACACCGACAAGCAGTGCGGTGTCGACGCCAGGTTGGCGGTGAACACCACCGAACCACCCGATGCCGACACGATCGAGCGAACGTTCAGCGCATCGTCGCCCACCGGAGTGACCGGCTCGCCGTCGATCTCCAGGCGCTTCCAGCCGTCGCGATCCGACACCGTGACGAGCTTTCCGTCCATCCACGCCGGTGAACCCGGTACCAAATCGACCCACGTATCACTCGTGTCGCGCGCGATTTCGCGCGTTGCACCGGTGATCGCATCGGCCAACAAGAACACGACGCACGTCTGATCGCGCGTCTGAACACTCAACAACAATTCACGCTCACCCGACCAGGTGACCGTGGCGAGATATGGATACGCCTCGGTGTCCCATCGCAGATCGACCCGGGCACCGCCGGTCGCGTTCACGACGTGCAACGACACCAGCGGATTGGCGGTTCCGGCGGCGGGATACGCGACTTCACGCGAGGCCGTTTCGGGATGCGCTGGATCGCTGATGTGCCAACGCTGCACGGGTGCATCGTCGACTCGGCACACCGCCAGCTTCTCGCCGTCGTTGCTCCACCAGTAGCCGCGATAACGCCCCATCTCTTCGGCGGCGATGAAGTCGGCCGACCCCCACGACACCGAGTCGGGCTCGTCGAACACCCCCGGTCCGGCCACTTCGTGCGACGAGCCATCGAGTTCGGCGACCCGCAACGATCGGCCGTGCACATAAGCGACGCGCCGGGCTGTCGGGTCGGGCCGCGGATCGAACACCGGACCAACCACCACCAACTCACGCGCCGTAGCCGTGAGCAGTCCACCGATGAACAGCCGGCCCGACAACGTGCAGGCGAAAACCGTTGAGTCGCGATCAGTTGCGTAGCTGGTGATGCCGCCGGCTCCTTCACGCAGTCGTTCACGCCGAGCTTTCTCCTCGGGAGGAAGGTTCTCGTCGGCGCCAAGGTCGGCCGACAACAACACCTTCGGATCGGCGACCAGTCGCTCGTCGCCCGTAGCTGCATCGAGCACCCACAGGCAGTTCACGGGGTCACTGCCGCCGCGGCTGCGCAGAAACACGACACGCGAACCATCAGGTGAGACCGTCACGTTGCGCGGTTCACCGAGCGTGAGTCGCTGTGTGCGGGCGTACTGACGGGGGAAGGTGTCGTGCTGCGTCATGACACCAATGACGTTACGGCGTGACGAGGATCTTGGCGTGGGCCTCGGGATCGCCAAGGTCGGTGAAGGCCTGGGGCACGCCGTCGATCGGCACGCGGCCGGTGATCAGCGGAGCGAGGTCGACCTTGCCATCGGCGATGGCGCGCAGGGCACTGTCGAATTCGAGTGGTGTGTATCCGAGCACGAACTGCACCGACAGTTCCTTCTGAATACCGAGCATCGGATGGAAGGAATCCTCCTGCATGCATGCACCCACCACCAACACGCGTGCGTCCTTGGGCGCCATACGCATGGCCTGTTCGATCATTCCCGGTACACCCACCGCCTCGAAGATGACGAGCGGCTTCGAACCGTCGATCTTGCGCCACGCTGCGATTGCTGGCGTATCGCGCGGGTCGACCACCTCGTCGGCACCCAGGTGTTGGGCGAGAGCACGGCGCTTCGGTGAGAAATCGGCACCGATGATCGGTCCGATACCGCGCATCTTCAATTCGGCAATACAGGCCAACCCGACCGGCCCGAGTCCGAGGATGACTGCAGCATCACCTTGTGCGATGCGACTCTTGGCAACTGCGTGTACTCCGACCGCGAGAGGTTCGGTGAGGGCAGCGAGTTCATGCGACAGTCCGTTCGGCACCTTGATCGCCATCATTTCGTTGGCGACGAGCATCTCGGAGTAGCCCCCCGGATATTTGTTGGAGAAGCCGACGCCGTGCACGCCTTGTTCGTCGAATGCGATGGGGAAGCTGACGATCGTGTCGCCGACCTTCAGATTGTTGACGTTGGGTCCGACGTCGAGAACTTCGCAGCAGTACTCGTGACCCATCACCATGTCGTGCTCGGGGGCGAACATGACTGGTCGCATGGCGTCGGGTGGGGTCTCGCTGGCCAATTCCTCACCGAGCCGACGGCTCTCTTCGCCGTGAACCAAGAGGTGCAAGTCGCTACCGCAGATACCGCAAGCCAAGACCTTGGCCAGCACCTGCCCATTGCCGGGAGTGGGTACGGCGATGTCGTCGACCCGCAGGGACCAGTTCTTCATGACGGCAGCGCGCATGGCGCGACACTACGTCGGCGGCTGGCCCGGCCGTGCCCCGGAGTCAGTGGCTGAAGTGCGCGATGGCGTCGATCAGAAGATCGAAGGCCGGTTCGTCCTGGATCGTCCACAGAACGTCACAGTTCGGATCGAGCACTTCTTTCAGATCTCGTTGATCGACCACGGTCATGCCACGGGTATGCGTACCGGTGAGCTCGACCGCCACGTGTGATGGACGAATCGTGAACAACTCGGGATGCGACAGGCACAGCACCGAACACGGATCGTGAACCGCGCCACCGTCCATGTTGTTGTGGCGCGACACGTACATGTTCATGAAGAACTGCATGAGATCGCCAAGCACCGACGCCAGCTGTCCGGTCAGGGCACGCACACGGTCGATGCGCGGTTGCGTGGCTCGGAACTGATGAGTCAGATTGAGCCCGGCCATGATGAGCGGCCCGCCGTAGTTGAACACGACGTCGGCTGCTTCGGGGTCGACCCAGATGTTGAACTCGGCGGCCGACGTTCGATTGCCGAACGTGCCGCCACCCATGAGTGAGATGCCGGCGATGCGGTCGCGCAGATCGGGGGCGAGTCGCAATGCCAGGGCGATGTTGGTGAGAGGTCCGGTGGGAACCAGCCATACACCTTCGGTGGTGCGGCAGGTGTCGATGATGAAGCCGACAGCATCGTCGCTGTCGATGGTCGACGTGGGCGCGGGCAGATCGGCGCCGTCGAGACCGCTCTCACCGTGCACGTACGCGGCGTACTGCGGCGGCGCCACCAGCGGACGTACGGCGCCCTTGTGCACCGGCACCGACAGGCCGAGCAGATCCTTCATCACCAACGCGTTGTACGTGGTCGACTCGATCGGCGCGTTACCCGACACCGACGTGATGCCGAGCAGATTCGTGTAGCGCGCCGCGGCCACGATTGCGATGGCGTCGTCGTGTCCGGGGTCGCAGTCGAGAATGATCGCAGGTGTGGGCATGACGAATGTTTACACCAGACGATGTGTCAGAGAAGCAAGCCACCGGCGTCGTCGAGGCGAACCGATCGTCCGACCCATTCGCCGTCGCACATCGCCGCGCACACGTCGGCGTTTTCGGAGTCACCCCACGCACGTCCACCTGACGGAAGTCGACAGGCAGCGATCGCACGTTCGGGATTGCCGTCGCGATCGTGCATGACCGTGTAGGCCTCGATGGTTGCGTCACCGGCCGATTCACCGATCGGAACTGGCTGACGGCGCGGCAAGGCGTCGATTTGCGCTTGCGGATACTCGTGACGGAAACCGTGCGCCGACGGCTCGGCTGAATACACGCCGAAAGCGTGCTTGGTGGCGTAGCCGCCGTTGGCCCATACGAGTGCCTTCTCCGTCGGTCGTTCGCGCAATTCGCCAACCACGGTGGCGATCGCATGCATCACGTAGTTGTTCCACGGACCGCCAGCGAACGGCAGCCCGCCCGTACGCGTGAGCTGCTGGGTGATCGACAAGCCGAGGGCACGAGCCCCCAACTGAACCGCCGACGGGAAGCATGCGGATCTCTTCGGGCGACAACGGTGTGCGCAGCCACGCGTGCGGATTGCCGGCCGCCACGTGCGAGAAACGCGACCACAACTCGGAGATGTGCACCATGTGCTCGTCGAGGGTGCGACCTGACGCAGCCCGAAGAGCCGTTTCGAACATCGGGTAGATCTGGATCGGCGCCCAGATCTTTCGCGATGTCTCGATCTCGTGGTTCATCACGAGCTCTTCGCCGATCATGCGCTGCGGCTTCACGTCTTCGTCGACCACCGGCCACGGCAAGTCGATGCCAGCCGCCCGCACACGCTTGCGCACCCGGAACGTCTCGCCGCCGCACAGCACCACCACGTCGGCTGCGCCTGACTGGATTTCGAGGGCCGTGGTGTTCAGGAGCGACTGTGGGCTGTT
>RFST01000125.1 GCA_009923855.1 Actinomycetota bacterium | reverse complement strand
GTGTAGTCGGGATCGTCGGCGTTTTGAGCGTCGACCACTGTGGCCATGCGGCGCATCGTGTCGCGGACCTCTTCGGCACTCACCACGCCGTGGAGCAGCCAGTTCGCGATGTGTTGCGAGGAGATGCGACAGGTGGCGCGGTCTTCCATCAGCCCAACATCATGGATGTCGGGCACCTTTGAACAGCCGACCCCATGGTCGACCCAGCGCACGACGTAGCCGAGAATTCCCTGAGCGTTGTTCTCCACCTCCGCGACGATCTCATCTCGGCTCCACGACGGGTCGTTCGCCACCGGAATGCGCAACAGGTCGTCGGGATTGCGACGCGGACCCTTGCTGGCAAGGCGTGCGGCTAGGTCGGCCTGCACCGCAGCGACGTCGACGCGGTGATAGTGCACAGCATGCAAGGTGGCGGCGGTGGGTGAGGGCACCCACGCGCACGATGCCCCGGCGGCGGGGTGGGCACCCTTGGTGGCGAGCATGTCGGCCATCAGATCCGGCGCGGCCCACATGCCCTTGCCGATCTGGGCATGTCCGATGAGACCGCACTGCAGGCCGGTGTCCACGTTGTGGTCTTCGTATGCGGCGATCCACGCCTCGTTGCGCATGTCGGCTTTGCGGACCATCGGGCCGGCGTGCATCGCGGTGTGGATCTCGTCACCGGTGCGGTCGAGGAAACCGGTGTTGATGAATGCCACGCGATGCCGCGCCGCGCGGATGCAGGCCGCGAGATTCAACGTGGTTCGGCGCTCCTCGTCCATGATGCCGACCTTCACCGTGTACCGGGGTAGCCCGAGGGCGTCTTCGATATCGGTCAGCATCGCATCGAAGCAGGCGACCTCATCGGGCCCATGCATCTTGGGTTTGACCACATAGATCGACCCATGTCGGCTATTGAACGATGTTGCAGGGTGCGCGCACAGCACGGTGATCAATGCGTCGACGATGCCTTCGGGCACTTCGGCACCGTCGGCATCAAGAACCGCTGGCGTGGTCATCAGGTGGCCCACATTGCGCACCAGCATGAGTGACCGGCCGGGCAGGGTGATGGCTCCGTTCAGCGTGTCCACTGCGATGTCGTCAGCGAGGTGGCGCGTGAACGTGGCCGTGCCCTTGGTGACATCACAGGTGAGGGTGCCGCGCTGCAGTCCGAACCAGTTGCGGTAGGCGGCGGCCTTGTCGGCGGCATCTACACAGGCCACGGAGTCTTCACAGTCGACGATGGTCGACACCGCGGCCTCCAAGATCACGTCGGCAACATGTGCCGCATCGACCGCACCCACCGAATGGGTGGGATCGATCTCGATGATGGTGTGCAGACCGTGATGGCGCAGCACCACCCGCGACGGCGCCGACGCCGGCCCCACCCAACCAACGGTGGTCACCGTGTCGGCCGGGCCAACCACACGTCCGTCGTCGAGGGTGACCTGCAGAGCGCCGTCGACGACGCAGTACGCGGTGCTGGCTGCGTGGCGTGCACCGTCGAGTGGGGCGACCTCGTCGAGTATCTCCCGAGCCCGGGCGATGACGCGTGCCCCGCGCGCCGGATCGTAGGGGCCGGGCGGTGGTGAGTCACCGAGGGCATCAGTGCCGTAGAGGGCGTCGTAGAGCGAACCCCACCTGGCATTCACCGCGTTGATGGCGTATCGCGCATTGGTGACGGGCACGACCAACTGCGGCCCGGCGATGTGGGCGATCTCGTCGTCGACGCCTGCAGTATCGACGTGGGTGTCATCGTCGACGGGCTGGAGGTAGCCGATGTCGATGAGCATCGTGCGGTAGGCATCGATGTCGGTGATCGGGCCGGGATGCTCGCGGTGCCACGCGTCGATCGCGGATTGCAGTCGGGTGCGTTCATCCAGCAGGTCGGCGATGCGGGGGCCGTGGGTGGCGACGAGGTTGGCCAAAGTCGCCCAGACCGTGTCGGCGGAGATACCGGTGCCGGCCACGGCCTCGGTGTCGATGAATTCGGCAAGCTCGACCCCAATCCGCAGACCGTGGCGTTCGACATGATCGCCCATCTGGATCAGTTCCCGAAGGTGCCGAGCCGATCGGCGGCGTCGCCCATGTCGTACATCGTGGTGTATTCGTAACCAAGCCCGTCGCTCAGCCCGCGGTCCTGCTGGCTGCGGTACAGGTCTTTATAGGCAGCAATCGATGCCGGGTCGTTGGCGGCGATCTGTGCGGCGAGTTCGTCGACGGTCGTGTCGAGTTCGTCTGCGGGAACGCACTGGCTGGCCATGCCCCAGGCGTGAGCCTCAGCGCCGGTGAAGGTGCGCGCGGTGTAGGACAGGTCGCGGGCGCGGGTCACTCCGACGGCTCGGATCAAGCGGGCGCTCATACCCCACGTGGGACGCAGACCCCATTTGGCGTGCGTGTCGCCGAGCTTGGCAGCGTCGCTGACGATCATAAGGTCACATGCCAGCGCCAGTTCGAGTGCGCCGGTGTAACAGTGGCCGTTGACCTTGGCGATCGTCACCTTTGGCATCTGTGACAGCAAGTCGCAGGCCCGTCGCGCTGGTGTGTTCAACGCCCCGGACACGTCGCCATCGGCGGGGGGTTCTGCCGCGAGGGCTTTCAGATCGACACCGGCGGAAAACGCGCGCCCTGTGCCGGTGAGGACAACGACGCGAACGGCATCGTCGGCTGCTGCGGCATCAAGAGCGTCGGCGAGTTCGGTGAGCAGGGCGGGAGTGAGCGCGTTCAGGGCCTCGGGACGATCGAGGGTGAGCGTGCGGATATCTGCGGTGTCGGTCACGATGATGGGCACGGGCTCAGGCTGTCATGTGACGAGCCCGTGGCTGGAATCGGTGATCGATACGCAGATCAGGGTGTGGTGTCAGCGTCGCCCGAAGAGGCGCTTCAGCGCCGAGGGTCGGTTGGCCGACCCGGTGGCGGCGCAGGCGCAGCGGTCGCTGGGCGCAACGTCGGCGAGTACCTGCTCGACGTGGAGGCCACATCCGGCCCAGGACGGCTTATTGCAGGTACGGCATGTTGTTCGGCGGCACATACCCACACGGTAGCAAATGTACGGACAATTAACACCGGTGGCGGCGGAATCGATGGGAAGGTAGGTGATCGGGACTACACATCCCAGTGGATCGTTGCGAGTGATCGACCCGTTGGCGTCTCCGCCATGAGAAACTCACGCACCTCGTCGTCACGGTCCGCGGTGAGGCAGAGTCGTATCCGGGTGTGCTCCACATCGACGTCGGTCACCGGCCGCGCAGGGGGAGCCTCCTCATCCCAGGTGGTGATCGCCGCATCGATACCGATCTCGGCGAGCACCGCCACAGCATCGTGCGCGGTGGGATGCTGCGGCCGTTGCAGACCCCAGAAGTGTTCCCATGCGGGGGAGAGTCGCGACAGGGGATGTCGTTGCGGCAACTCCACCACAACCCGGCGTCGAGCACGCGAAGTAAGGGCCTGCGCGAAGGGCCCGAGGTCGGCCACGTTGTAGAACACGTGGTGGCACACGACCACGTCACACACCGGAGCATGCGGCGCCATGTCGGGCCAGTCGCCCAGCACCGTTGTGCACGTCACACCACGCTCGGCGGCTTGGGCTGCGAACACCTCGAGCATGCCGGCCTGGTGATCCACGCCGACCACCTCGGTGGCGGGTGGCGTGAGGCCAAAGGCGGCGCGTCCCCCACCACAGCCCACATCCAGAACCGAACCGCCGGGCGACAGGGCGTCGAGGGCGAGATGACGTGATGGGGTATCCACGAAGAGATCACCCGAGGGGGTGAAGGTGGACACCGGATGGATCCACGGCGACTGCGGGGCCGCGGCGATGATCTCGTCGGGGATACCCCACTCGGCAAGAGAAGCGGCCCATCGATCAACTGCGCTCATGGCAGCGACCGTAGCGGTTGCTCTACGGACGGGGTCACGCATCGTCGAGGTCGTGCCCAGCGTGGGGGGTTGCTGCGTCACGGTTGATGTCGCGAAATCGGATCCGGGTGGGCACCATCACGCGGCCGCCGCCGGAGTGGTTCGAACACGTCGGTGCGGCGCTCACCCGTACCAAGGTGTCAACGGACACTCCGCATGCCGGGCAGGTCCAACGAAATGGGGGACGTCCCAGTCCCGGCGCTGGGCGCGTCGTTCGTCGGCCCGATGACGGCCGTGACGGGCCGGTTGATGTGGACGCAGATGTGGTGGTGGGGCGGGTCTGTCGCTGGGTCATATATTCCAGCGATGCCCCCAACCGAGGGCGTCTGTCAAGGCCTGCAATGGCCACCACGTCGGTTACCCCGTAGGGGTAAAAAATCTCAGAAAATGTTTGTCGGTGTGACGCATGGAGTGGTCACAGCGGACGCAGGTGATGGCGACCGCACCGATGGGTGGCCGCCGTGACGGCCTATCCGAGCAGGGCGGGTGCCAGACGACGCCACTGCTCGATGGGCGCGGTCATGGGGTCGGCGGTGAACACCTGCACACAGACATGGTCAGCGCCCGCGGCGTGATGTTCGGCGACCCGCGCAGCGATCTGTTCCTCGGTTCCCCACGCCACGATGGCATCCACAAGGCGGTCGCTGCCCCCATCGGTCCAGTCGCTCTCATCGAATCCGAGTCGCGCGAGGTTGTTGTAGTAGTTCGGCAGACCCAGATAGATCGCCATCCCCGCACGACCGATGGCGCGAGCCTCGTCGGCATCGGTGGTCAGCACCACCATCTGTTCAGGTGCCAGCAGCGCGTCGGGCCCCATCGTCTCGCGGGCGATGGCGGTGTGCTCGGGCGTGGTGAAATACGGATGTGCACCGTTGGCTGCACTGGCCGACAACTCCAGCATCTTCGGGCCAAGCGCAGCGAGCAGAACACCGGGCTCCACCGATGGCTGAGCGGCCATGAAGCGGGCCTTGGCCATCTTCTCGAGGTACTCCACCATGTATGAGTACGGCTTGGAGTAGTCGTGCTTGCGCACCCCGGCAACGAGGTGAGCGTGGCTCACACCGAGCCCCAGCATGAACCGGCCGGGGAACGCCTCGGCGAGCGTGCGCTGGCCGGCCACCATCGTCATCGGATCACGGGCGTAGATGTTCGCAATGCCGGTGGCCAACACGATGCGTTCGGTGGCACTCAGCAAAATGCCGGCATGGGCGAACGGGTCACGGCCCACGGCCTCGGCCAGCCACAGGGCTCCGTAGCCCAGTTCCTCGGCCTCTTGGGCGGCGTCGCGAGCCTGTGGTGATGCCAAGGCATCGATACCTCCGTACCAGAGCCCCACGCGTCCCATGTCTTCATTTGGTCGTGCCATGGGTGCAGTCTGGCCGAGATCGGATGCGCCGAGCGAGGCCGGTCGATCGCTCAGACGGATGCGCGGGTGCGATCGGCGAGGTTCAGAAGTTGTCGTCGCACCATGATCCCGTCACCGGGCCCGAGCAGTCGACGCGCGAGGAGTCGTCCACCGGGCAGATCGAGCCGGGCGCGCATTCTGGTCACGAGTCGCGTGCCGGTGCCGACGGGGTGCAACTCATAGGCGAGGGTGAACCCGATGCGCCGACCGACACGGCCCGTGCTGGACACGGCCAATACGAATGCATGTGGTTCGTCGACAACCGCTGCGGTGAAGTCGGCCATCGACCGCGGTGCGCCCGGAATGCGATCGCCGGCGACGACCTGTTGAAGTTCCGGTCGAATGTCGCGGGCACTGGGTCGTCCGAAGTTGTCGATCCAG
>RFST01000124.1 GCA_009923855.1 Actinomycetota bacterium | reverse complement strand
GGCGGTGGTCACCTCGTCGAACTGCACCAGATCTACGGTGCGCCCAAGAACACCACCGCCCAGGTTGATCTCCTCGATGGCCGACGCCACCGCTGCGGCGAGAGGAACACCGAGCCGGGCGCCGCCACCGGTCATCGGCATCACGGTGGCAATCCGCAGGGTCCCATCCGCTGCACGCGGAGCCGCAGTTGTCGATGTGGCAACGGCGAGGGTGACATCGGGCCCGGTCTGCGACGCATCCGAACATGCCGAGACACCAAGAGCGCCGAGTGCGCACAGCGCCAGACGACGCCGGGTCACGGCTCGATGCGACGCAGGCATCACGCCACGATAGAACGCCAATGTGTCAAACCAGACCCATGACGCCACTTCTGGGCGACCAGAACAGGTCGCCGACCTAGTGGCAGCCCTCACCGAGTGTGTGCCGCGGTGGCTGGCGCGATGTGTAGCAGCAACAGCAGGCGGGCAGGGCATCGACCTCGATGGAGCCGATCGACGGATCACCGACATGGTGCACGCAGCGACTCCGGTGGTGCTCGCCGAACTCGTCGATCTGCTCGACACCGACGTAGATGCCCAGTCGACGAACCCACTGGCAATTCTGCGGGCCGCCGTCATCTGGCCAACACAGGTACTCGACGATCTCGGTGCCCGTGCAGTGGTGCGTGAAGAGTTCGCTATTCGGCACGCTCCCGACGACCGGTACGGACTTGCCCCTGCGGGTTGGGATGACGTCGATGCCGATCTACGCGAACCCGGGCTGATGTGGGGAGCGTGGAAGGCTGCGGTGGTGTTGCATCGTCGCCGCGCCGATGGCCAACGGTGACGCATTCGCGCCTGGGCGCTGCGCTGCGTAGCATCGCAGCGTGTCCGATGCGGTGGTGACCTCCACAGCTGACCTGCTCAACGTGCGCCAACAGGTGATCGATAGCGCTGATGAGCAGGGTCGAGCGTTCTGCCATCGTTTGGCGGCTGTCACCGATGACTGGTTGGAGGCGTTGCACCGCGATGCGGTCGCTGCCCACCCGGGCGCACCTCCCTGTTCACTGGTGGCCATCGGTGGGTATGGCCGGGGTGAACTGGCACCGTTCAGCGACCTTGATGTGCTGTTGGTGCATGAATCGGATCCGGGTGCGGTCGAAGAGATCGCCGCCGCGATCTGGTATCCGATCTGGGATGCCGGCATTTCGCTCGGCCACGCGGTGCGCACCCTCGACGATCAACTCGAACTGGCGGTTGAGGACCTCGATACGGCAACCTCGCTGCTCACCGCCCGTCACCTCGCAGGTGATGTTGGCCTTGCATCGCGGGTGGCCGCAGCGGGTGAGGACAACTGGAGGCGGCATCGCGACCGGTGGTTGGACGAACTTCGTGGTCGGGTCCGTCGTCGTCAGTCCGATGCGGGCGATGTTGCCTACATCCTCGAGCCGGACGTGAAAGATGGCCACGGCGGTATCCGTGACGCGCAGTCGCTGTGGTGGGCATCCGTCGCCGGTCTTGCCCTTCACCCCGACGATTCGCAGGTTCTGAACGACTGCTATGACGTGTTGTGGGGTGCCCGGGTGGCACTGCATCGCGCGACCGGACGCCGCGGCGACGTGCTGCGACTCGAAGACCAAGATGCCACCGCTGCTCGTTCAGGTCACGATGACGCCGATGCGCTGATGGCTGACATTGCCGCTGCGGCGCGCACGGTGGCGTGGATCGCTGACGAAACCTGGGGGCGCCTCGGGCGCCGCGTCACCGGTCGGTTCGCACCCATCGCACCCGGAGTGATCTTGGTCGACGGTGAGATCGAACTCGACGACGATGCCTCGCCGGCCACCGATCCGCGTTTGGTGTTGCGGGTTGCCCAGGCCGCTGCACGGCACGAGGCCCGCATTGGTCGGCGCTGTCTGGATCGCCTGACCGATGAGATGCCAGATTGGCCGCAGCGGTGGCCCGCCGGTGCTGTTGATGATCTGGTTGCTCTGCTGCTGGAGGGGCATCGAGCAATCGGCGTGTTGGAGGCCCTTGACCAGCGGGGTTTATTGCAGCGGATGCTGCCCGAATGGGCACCGGTGAGGTCGCGTCCACAGCGCAACGCCTACCACCGTTTCACTGTCGACCGGCACC
This sequence comes from Actinomycetota bacterium, assembly GCA_009923855.1. Taxonomy (GTDB): domain Bacteria; phylum Actinomycetota; class Acidimicrobiia; order Acidimicrobiales; family Ilumatobacteraceae; genus Casp-actino5. Next base: position 3,608 of record RFST01000124.1, on the reverse strand, counting down.
TGTGGGAGGCCACGGCCAATGCCGCGGATATTGCCGATCGGGTGCGACGTCCGGACCTGTTGGTGCTGGGCGCGTTATTTCACGACATCGGCAAGGGCTACCCGGGAGAGCACACCGAGGTCGGTGTGGAGTTGTTGCGAACCTCGATTGGGCCGCGCCTCGGTTTGAGTGCCAGCGACACCGAGGTGGTGGTGACGATGATCGAACATCACCTTTTGCTGCCCGATGTGGCGGTGCGTCGCGATCTGAGTGACCCGGTCACCATCGCGGGTGTCGCCGAGCAGGTCGGTGACGGTGTTCGCCTCGAACTGCTCCACGCGTTGACCGAAGCTGATTCGTTGGCCACGGGCCCGTCGGCGTGGGGGTCGTGGAAGGCTGGTCTCGTCCGTGAGCTGGCGGCCCGAGTAGGCCACGTACTCGGTGGCGGTGACGTCGATGACGTGGTGTGGCGACTGTTTCCTGATGCTGACACTTTGGCGTTGATGGCATCGGGGGAGACCGCGGTGCGCGCGAATGACGATGTGGTCACCGTGGTGGCGGCCGACACGCCGGGCATGTTCGCTCGTGTCGCTGGGGCACTTGCCCTCCATGGGCTCGACGTGATCGGCGCCCAAGCGCATTCCGATGAGCCAACCGCCGGTATGGCAATGGGTGCATCACAGTTCAAAGTCGTTGTTCCACGCGCCGGCGTGGAATGGGGCCCAGTGATCGCGGACGTCGAACGTGCGGTGGCCGGTGGCCTTGCGATCACGGCGCGACTGGCGGAGCGGGCGCATACGTACCGTCGGGGTCGAGCCACCCAAGCTCGCCCACCGGGTCCGCCCAAGGTGGTCTTCGATGATGGCGCGTCTGGCGATGCCACGGTTGTGGAGGTGCATTGCACCTCGAAGATCGGCGTGTTGTACCGCATCACATCAGCGCTTGCAGAGGTGGGGCTCGACATCCGGCACGCCACCGTGCAGACGGTGGGTATGTCGGTGGTCGACACCTTTTACGTGCGCACCCGGGACGGTTCACGGGTGACCGATGCGCATCATCGCGGCGAGATCGAACGGGCGGTCCTGCACGCTGTCGCCTGAGCCGGTGTGGTTCGCGCTGTAGGTTGAGCCCCCATGTCGTCGGTGCCCGATCCCCGCGATCTCGTGCGTTGGAGCGAGACCTTGGCTGCGATCGCTCGAACCGGCATGGGATTCACCGAGAATCTGTACGAGCGTGAGCGCTACGAAGAGGTGCTCCACGTCGCCGGGGACATCAAAGCTGCGGCCCAAGAACTCGCCGACGGGCTTGAGACGCGTCGCGAGACCGATCACTTCGTACAGGAGTGGCTGTCGAATATCGGCGAAGGTGTCCCAGGGTATGTGACGCCGAAAGTTGCTGTCGGTGCAGTCGTTGGCAACGATGACGGCGAAATGTTGTTGGTTCAACGGCGCGACTCAGGGGTGTGGCTGTACCCGACTGGCTGGGCCGATGTTGGTTACTCACCGTCGGAAGTCGCGGTGAAAGAGGTGGCCGAAGAGAGCGGTATCCACTGCGAACCACGGCGTCTGATCGCCGTGATCGATGGCCAGCGCATGGGGTTCTCTCGATTTGGGATGTACATGCTGTTGTTCCATTGCCATGCAACCGGGGGAGAGCTGCACACCCATCCGCTCGAGACGAGTGACGTCGGCTGGTTCGCCGAGGGGTCATTCCCCGAGCGCACAGCTGGAGCCGATTGGTGGTCGGCGATGGCATTCGCGGCGATTCGAGGTGAGGAACTGCCCGTTCAGTTCGAAGCGCCGCGTGACCCGGTGTGGCGCGCTATCGGCGAGCCCGACTGACGGGCGTCGCGGCTGCGACGTGACTTAGGTATCGGTGTCGCGGTCGCGGAGGAACTGCTCGAGTTCATCGAGGAGCAGTTCTGATTCGCCGAGATCGATCGGTCCAGAGGTATCGACGTCGTCGTCCATCTCGTCGACCAGCAACTCGAGTTGCTCGATGTGATCGGTGAGGTCGTCATCGTCGCCGACGAGTGCAGCAATGTGCGCCTCGTAATCGGCTGCTTCGTCGGCAAGTGCAGACGACGGGGTGGGGGTGCCCATGATGTCGCACGCCCGTTCCATGAGAGCGATTGCGGCCTTTGGAGACGGTACCTGTGAGGCGTAACCGGGAACTGCCGCCCACAGCGAAGCGCAACCGGCGTCGCTGTCGGCCAGTTCGGCGTGGAGCACACCGACAATGCCGGTGGGGCCTTCATAGCGTGACCGCTCGAGGTCGTAACGTTCGATCAGATCGTCGTCGGTGGCGGTGCCGATGACATGCACCGGCCGGGTGTGGGGCACATCGGCCAGCAGAGCCCCAAGGGTGAGAACCCGCGGGCAGTCGAATCGTTCAACAACGCCGCGCAGCTGCTCGGAGAACAGTCGCCAGCGCAGAGCGGGCTCGGGTCCGAGCACGAAGATGGCATCGGTGCCGGGTAGCGAGGCATGCCACAGGCCGACGGTGGGCCACACGATGTTGCGGCGGCCGTCGTCGAGGCGGATGTGCGGTCGCACGGTGGCGAAGTCGGTGAATGCCTCTGGGTCGACTTCGGCGAGGGGCTGTGCGCCAGTGGTCTCGATGAGGGTGCGAACCGCGGTCGAGGCCGCATCGCCGGCATCGTTCCAACCGGTGAATGCCGCGACCATGACAGGGTCGCGCAGTGAGGGTTCGGCGTGCCAGCGGAGGTGCTCCATGACAGAACCCACGCTACCGGTCGGGTACGGTCACGGCTCGTGGCCGCCACGATCTCTGCTGCGAGCGTTGTCGATGATGAACTGGTTGCAGCATTCGCTTCCTTGATCCCGCAGTTGTCATCCTCGTCGCCTCCGCCGTCCGCGGCTGACCTGGCGGCGATCGTCAACAACGACAATTCCGTGTTGTTCATCGCGCGGCTGGATGACGGCTCGATTGTTGGCTCGCTCACTCTCGCTCTGTACCGCATCCCAACCGGGGTGAAGGCCTGGATTGAAGACGTTGTGGTCGACGACACCGCGCGTGGTCACGGCGTCGGTGAAGCGTTGAATCGCGCGGCGATCGATGAAGCACGGCGTCGCGGTGCGAAGAACGTCAGCCTCACATCGCGGGCCAGTCGTGCCGCTGCGAACCGGCTGTATCAACGTCTGGGATTTACCCCGTATGAGACGAACCTGTACCGCTACGGCCTCGACACCTGACGCCGTTCGAGAAGGGCCCAGGTGAATGGCTGCTCGGTGGCCCATGGCGTGATGTGCACCTCGCGTTCGTGATGGGGCAGGGCGAAGTGGTCACCGAATACCTCGGAGAGGTCATCGGCGTCGTAGCGCTGAGTGGGCAGGCCTGAACACGACTCCGGTCCGTCGTGGGCGAAGGTGGCGAGCACGAGTCGGCCGCCAGGGCGAATCGCGTGCGCTGCCGTACTGACGTACCACTCGCGCTCACTCCCGTGCAGAAAGTGGAACACGGCCCGGTCATGCCAGACGTCGTATGGCCTCTGTGGCTGCCAGTCGAGAATCGTTCCGGTGACCAGTTCAATGTCGGCGCACCGGTCGGCGAGGCGACAACAGGTTGCTTCGAGTGCCGCGGCCGACAGGTCCAGCAGGGTGATGTGT
>RFST01000123.1 GCA_009923855.1 Actinomycetota bacterium | reverse complement strand
CGCTGTGCCGTTCCACACGTGGGCGCCCGACACCTACGAAGGTGCTCCCACGCCGGTCACTGCGTTCTTGTCGGTGGCCTCAAAAGCGGCTGGTTTCGTTGCGCTGCTGACCGTGCTGTACCTCGGTCTGCACGGGGCCGGCGAGGTGCATGGGCCGCTCATCTGGGTGCTGGCGGCGCTCACCATGACTATCGGCAATGTCATCGCCCTACGTCAGACAAACATCGTGCGCATGCTGGCGTACTCGTCGGTGAGCCAGGGTGGATTCATTCTCATGCCGCTGGCGTTCATCTCTGACGGTGCCGCCGAGTCGGCATTGCGAGCGGTCGTGATTTATCTATTGATCTACGCGTTCTCGAACCTCGGTGCGTTCGCTGTGATCATCTCGGTTGCGCGACGCACCGGCAGCGGCGAGATCACCTCGTTCGGTGGCCTCATGTCGTACGCGCCGGCACTCGGCGTTCTGATGACGATCTTCATGGCGTCGCTGGCCGGCATCCCACCATTGGGTATCTGGATTGCGAAACTGCAGTCGTTCCGGGCGTTGATCGATGCCGGCACCAATGCCGCGTATGTGCTTGCCGTGATCGCGGCGGTGAACACCGTGATTGCTGCGGGCTACTACATGCGGGTCTTGCGTCAGGTGTGGATGGCCCCTGCTCCCGACGGCGACACGAGCCCGATCGTGACCCCGCAGCCGGTGGCTCTGGCGTTGGGTATCACCGCTGGCGGCACGCTGCTGCTCGGCATCTTGCCGGGCTTGGTGCTGCGCTTCGCCGATCTGCCAGATCTCACTGGCGCCCTCGGCCTCTAAGTCGGTGAGCAACCCCGTTCCCTTCGACGTCTTCGTCGAGCGGGCCCTGTACGGCGACGTCGGGTTCTACACCGCGACGGGGCGGGCAGGGCGCCGTGGTGATTTCATCACCTCTCCCGAGATCGGGCCACTGTTCGGCGCGGTCGTCGCGCGCTTTCTTGATGCAGAGTGGGCGCGGGCGGGTCGACCCGACGAGTTCTGTGTGTATGAGGTGGGTGCGGGCCCGGGCACCTTGGCGCGCGCGGTGTTGGCAGCTGTCCCTGACTGTGCCGAAGCGCTTGCGTACACCTGTGTGGAAGTGTCGGCCGCGCAGCGTGCCGCGCACCCCGACGGTGTGAGGTCCATGGCTGCGCTGCCCGATGGTGCGTTGTGCGGTGTTGTCATCGCCAATGAACTCCTCGACAACATCCCGTTTCGATTGGCGGTCTTCGACGGCGCATGGCGTGAGGCGTATGTGGTCGACGAGGGAAATGGGGCGACCGAGGTTCTCTCGGCGCCATTTGATCCGGTGCCACCGGTGTTGCCGACTGCACCACGCCATGGTGCTCGCGTCCCGTTGGTAGACCGGGCAGCGACCTTCGTTCGCGACGTTGTCGGGCGTCTCGATGGTGTTTTTGTGGCCGTGGACTATTTCGCCCCGACCACGGAGGGGCTTGCCCTGCGGCCGTGGCGTGAGTGGTTACGCACCTACCGGGCGCATGAACGCGGCGGGCACTATCTCGTAGACCCGGGCGAGCAGGACATCACCTGTGAACCTCCGTTAGATCAACTGCCGGTAGCTGACGCGGTGCGGTCTCAAGCACAGTGGTTGGCGTTGCACGGCATCGACGAACTCGTGGCTGAGGGTCGCCGGGTGTGGGAGGAGTCGGCAGCGGCACCTGATCTGCGTGCTCTGCGGATGAGGTCGCGTATCAGCGAGGCTGAGGCATTGGTCGATCCGGCGGGAGTGGGTGGTTTCGATGTCGTGGAGTGGCGCGGTGTCGCAGGGGCGGCCTAGCCCATCGAGCATCTGACCGGCGGATGCGCCGTCGCGATCGCCGAACGGCGTCGGCGGCACTGAGGTCACCTCCTCCGGGTGTGTGGGGGTGCGCGGCATCCCCACACACCTGATCTGTTCTCAACATCGATGGCTGGCATGAGTGGTTGACCCAGCCGGACACGCGCAGCGGCCACGACCTGCCCACTCTGGGCATCACCATCGTCGTCGCCTACCATCGAGGGCGGTGATCGGGTGAACGATCATCAGACATCACTTGCAGGGGGACCTCATGAGCGACGCACATGGCGACACGATCGACGCACTCGGACATGAGGATCGTCGTTTTCCACCGCCCGCAGATTTCGTGGCCGGAGCGGCAGTCACCGATGCGGCCATGCGCGCCGAGGCACTCGCCGACTCCGAGGCGTTCTGGGCGCGCCAGGCATCTGAATTATTGACCTGGCAGGAACCATGGAGCCGCGTCCTCGACTGGCAAGTACCCAACGCGCGCTGGTTCGACGGCGGCCGTCTGAACGTGGCCGAGAACTGCTTGGACCGTCATGTGGCTGCGGGAAACGGTTCGCGGGTGGCCATCCATTGGGAGGGCGAACCCGGCGATACGCGCACGATCACCTATGCCGACCTCCTTGCCGAAGTGGAGCGGTTCTCAAATGTGCTGCGCTCACTGGGTGTGGCGAAGGGCGATCGGGTCAACATCTACCTGCCGATGATCCCCGAAGCGGCGGTGGCGATGCTGTCGTGTGCACGCATCGGTGCGGTGCACTCGGTGGTGTTCGGCGGCTTCTCCTCGCAATCGTTGGCCGACCGCATCAACGATGCAGAGGCCAAGGTGCTGATCACCGCCGATGGCGGATACCGACGCGGCGAGGTGTTCGCGCTGAAACCGGCTGCCGATGAAGCCCTCGCTACCACACCATCGATCGAGCACGTGGTGGTGGTGCGTCGCGGTGGCAACGAGGTGACGATGCAGCCCGGACGCGACCACTGGTACCACGAACTGATGGAAGAGGCATCCCCATCGTGTCCTGCCGAGGGCATGGACGCCGAGGACCTGCTGTTCTTGTTGTACACCTCGGGCACCACCGGCAAGCCCAAGGGGATCATGCACACAACCGGTGGCTACCTCACCCATGTCACCTACACGCATCGTTATGTGTTCGACCTCCGCCCCGACGACGTGTACTGGTGCACCGCCGACGTGGGTTGGATAACCGGCCACTCGTACATCGTGTACGGCCCATTGGCCAATGGCGCCACACAAGTGATGTACGAAGGGGTGCCCAATCATCCCGGCAACGATCGATTCTGGGACATCGTCGAGCGTTATGGGGTGACGATCTTCTACACCGCACCCACCGCGATTCGGACCTTCATGAAATGGGGTGCCGAGGAACCAGCAGCGCACGATCTGTCATCGCTGCGGCTTCTCGGCACCGTTGGCGAGCCGATCAACCCCGAGGCGTGGATGTGGTATCACACGCACATCGGTCAGGGCCGCTGCCCGATCGTCGACACCTGGTGGCAGACCGAGACCGGTGGGATCATGATCTCGCCGTTACCGGGGGAGACGACGACCAAGCCGGGGTCGGCCACCTTCGCCTTGCCGGGGGTGAGCGCGGAGGTGCTCGACGATGCGGGACAGGTCGTCACCCACGGCGGTGGGTACCTTGCACTCACCGAGCCGTGGCCCGGAATGTTGCGTGGCATCTGGGGCGACCCGCAGCGCTTCGTCGATACCTACTGGAGCCGGTTCGAGGGCCGATACTTCGCTGGTGATGGTGCCCGGCTCGACGATGACGGGTACCTGTGGCTGCTCGGTCGCGTCGATGACGTGATGAATGTGTCGGGTCATCGCATCTCGACCACCGAGGTCGAGTCGGCACTCGTGTCGCATCCGGCGGTGGCGGAGGCCGCCGTGGTCGGTGCCACGGACGATACGACGGGCCAGGCGATCGTGGCCTACGTGTCGCTGCGCGGCGGCGCCGATGTCGACGTCACCACGTTGCGCAACCATGTAGCTACTGAGATCGGAGCGATCGCCAAGCCAAAGGCGATCTTCTTCACCCCTGATCTTCCCAAGACGCGGTCGGGCAAGATCATGCGCCGCCTTCTGCGCGATGTCGCTGAGGGACGCGACCTTGGCGATACCACCACGCTGGCCGATGCCTCAGTGGTCTCGGAACTGCAACAGCGCGCGGCGCAGGCACCAGCGGAGGACTGAGGGGCCGCACGGCCCCAGTATGGTCAGTCGCGGAAGTTGTTGAACTGCAGGGGGATGCCGAGATCGGCACCCTTCAGCAGGGCGATGACGGCCTGCAGGTCGTCGCGCTTCTTGCCGGTCACTCGCACCGAATCTCCTTGGGTCTGCGAGTTCACACCCTTGGGCCCTTGAGCCTTGATCAACTTGTTGATCTCTTTGGCCTTGTCCGATGAGATGCCGACCTTAATGGTCACGACCTGACGCACGGTGTTCTGGGTGGCATCGGCGACATCGCCGTACTCCACACCCTTCAGTGAGACGCCCCGCTTCACGAGACGTTCCTCAAGCACGACGCGCAGTGCATCAAGTCGGTCGGTGCTCACCGTATGCAGGGTGATCACCATGTCGTTCTGTTCGATGGTCGAGTTCGTGTTCTTGAAGTCGAAACGGGTGCTCACCTCGCGCTGGGCCTGGTCGACCGCATTGCGCACCTCTTGGGCGTCCACTTCGGAGACAATGTCGAAACTGGGCATAGCCACACCGTACCCGGGTGTGAACGCCGACGACGCCGGTACGATACGTCGCCGATATATGGGTCGGTGCCCGAGCGGCCAAAGGGAGCAGACTGTAAATCTGCCGGCATTGCCTTCGGAGGTTCAAATCCTCCCCGGCCCACACAGCGACGTTCACGTCGTAACAACATGTGACTGCTTCGGTCCTCCGAATGCAGCCCAACCCCATGACGACTCCGCCGGTCACACCGACGGGGTCGTTGTGGTTTTCAGGTGCGACACCGTCGTAGTCAGAGAACGATCTGCATGACCGCGACATCGAGCCAGCGGTTGAACTTTCGGCCGACTTCGCGTTCGATTCCCACCAGCTCGAAACCACACGCGGCGTGCAGGGCACGCGACGCGGTTCCCGATGCCTCGATACGCGCGACCACGCTGTGGAATCCCGAATCGCGCGCGATGCGCACGAGTTCGCTCAGAATGGCGCGGCCCACACCATGTCCGGCGTGCGCACGGTCGACATACACCGAGTCTTCAACGGTTGTCGAGTAGGCAGCGCGTTCTTTGTATGCCGACAGTGAGCCGAAGCCGATCACCTCACCATCGGCGCAGGCGACGATGGCCGAGAACGCACCCGACCGAGCGCGCAACCAGTCGCGTTGCTGGTCGATGGATCGCGGGACAAGATCGAATGTCGAGACCTCGGTGGTGACCTCGTGGTTGTAGATCCTCGCGATCGCTGCGGCGTCGTCAAGGGTGGCGGCGCGCAGGGTCGGGGCGTCCTGGTTGGTCACGACGCGCAGGTTAGCGACGGTGCTCGCTGCCACATGGTGAAATGTGGGTGCTGTCGCCTAGATGCGATGAACGGCGTGGTGTGTTCGGCTGCATCACCGATACACTCACCCGCCGGTCGTGGACCAACCACGTCCGAGTGGCCCTCTTAGCTCAGTCGGCAGAGCACAGCCATGGTAAGGCTGGTGTCGTGGGTTCGATTCCCACAGAGGGCTCGGCCAAGCGGTCGGTCCCCGGACCGTCCGGGGCAAGCCACGGCGGCGTAGCTCAGTTGGTCAGAGCATCCGGCTCATAATCGGAAGGTCATCGGTTCAAACCCGATCGCCGCTACTACACCACAAGAATCAGAAATCCACGGAGACCAAGGAAACTGTCATGAGCAAGGCGAAGTTCGAGCGTAATAAGACGCATGTGAACATTGGGACGATGGGTCATATTGACCAT
>RFST01000122.1 GCA_009923855.1 Actinomycetota bacterium | reverse complement strand
GGAATGATGTCGTCGAACAGCGACGATGCATGCACCGGAACCGAACTCAGTCGTTCCACCATGTCGCCGATGGCGGTCTCGATGACCTCGTCGGATGGGGCCACGTGAGGTGTCGGCCCGATCCCGTGCCAATCCAGCCCGAAGCGGACAAACGCATCATGGGTCACGGGTTCGATCTCGGCGCGCAGCGCAGCGATCGAACGACGCCGAATCAGCCGCAACACATCGGCCGAGCACCACTCGGATTCAGTGCCAGCCGCACGGTATGCACCCTCGATCACCTGCCCCTCGGCGGCGAGTGCCCGCAGCACACCCATCACCCGCTCCACCGGCAGAGCGAATTCCTCGGCCACCTCAGCCACCGTGAACGGAGCATGCGTGCGCGAATAACGGCCGATGAGATCCTCCAGGGGCCGCGGCACTGGGTCGGTCATTGAACTGGGCAGACCCGGAGGTAGCTGGCAGCCGAGAGCATCGCGGTACCGCGCGGCATCCACCGTGGCCACGAGGCGCCGACGCGACGCCCAGGTGACCTCAATCACCCGCCGCTGCGCAATCAGATCCGCCACCCGTGCCGCGACCTCATCGGCCGGTGCATCCACACGATCGACCACACCCTCGGGTGTGCACGCACCAACGGCAGCCAACATGTCGACGATCGCATCGGTGTCGCGAGCCCGTCGGTGTGGCGACAGCCACTGCAGATCGGCCTCCACCGCAGCGACGGCCGCAGGGTCGAGCAAATCTCGGAGATCCTCGGTGCCCAACAGGTCACGCAGCAGCCCACGGTCGAGGCTGAGCGCCGCAGCCCGACGCTCCGCCAAGGGCGCATCGCCGTCATACATATGGGTTGCCACCCAGGTGAACAGCAGCGAGGTCGCCATGGGCGAGGCCCGCGGGGTTGTCACCTCCACCACCGTGATGCGGCGATCACCCACCCGGGTGAGCACGTCGATGAATGACTCAAGGTCGATCACATCGCGCACGACCTCACGGGTGGTTTCGAGCAGGATGGGGAACTCGGGATGTCGCGATGCCACCGACAACAGATCGGCGGCACGCTGGCGCTGCTGCCACAGCGGCGTGCGCCGATCGGGTCGGCGACGCGGCAGCAACAACGCGCGTGCCGCACATTCACGAAAGCGCGCGGCGAACATGGCGGTGCCGGGCACCGCATCGAGCACGAGTTCCTCGGCGTCGGCCGCATCGATCGCCCACAGGTCTGGGCCCAGGTCGTCGATCGACTCCGGCAATCTCACAACGATGCCATCGTCGGCCCACATCGCATCGATCTCGATCCCCCACTGCTCGGCCGCACGACGACTCATCGCCATGGCCCACGGGGCATGCACCCCCGCACCCCACGGTGTGAGGATGCACAACCGCCAGTCACCGATCTCATCTCGGAACCGCTCCACGACGATGGTCCGATCGTCGGGTACTGCCCCGGTCGCCGCACGTTGTTCCGCGAGGTAGTCACATAGGTTCGATGCGGCGAGAGCGTCGAGGTGGTGTATCTGAGTGAGCAGATCACGTGCACTATCGGGAGTTCGTTGGCCGATCTCGCGGGTCAGCGCTCCAACGGCAGCGCCGACCTCAGCGGGCCGCGATGGCCGATCACCGTGCCAGAACGGCATCTTCGCTGGCACACCCGGCGCCGGTGTGACCACCACGCGGTCGAAGGTGATCTCTTCGATTCGCCAGGTGGTCGCACCAAGCCCGAATGTCTCACCGACGCGCGACTCGTAGACCATCTCCTCATCGAGCTCACCCACCCTCGTCCCGTCGGGAAGGAACACGCCGTACAAGCCACGATCGGGAATGGTGCCGGCATTGGTCACCGCAAGTCGCAGTGCACCCGAGCGTGGCGTCAGACGATCCGCATCGCGATCCCACACCACCCGAGGTCGCAGCCCGGTGAATTCGGTCGATGGATATCGACCATCGAGCAGATCGAGAACCGCGTCGATGAGGTCATCAGATGTCTCGCGATATGCCGCAGTGCGCCGGGCGACAGCACGCACACGGCCCGCGGTGATTCCGTCGTCACCCGCGGCAGCCACCATCGCCACAACCTGCTGAGCCAGCACATCGAGTGCCGAACGCTGCACGCTGATCGTCTCGATCTCGCCAGCCACCATGGCACGAGCCACGGCCGCCGCTTCGAGCAGATCACCGCGGTGTTTGGGATACACCGTGCCCGCAGATGTGCGATCCACCGAGTGCCCGGCACGGCCGATGCGCTGCAGGCCACGAGCGACCGACCCCGGGGACTCGACCTGGATGACGCGATCGACCGCACCCATGTCGATGCCCAGTTCAAGCGATGAAGTGGCCACGATCGCACGGAGTTCACCGCGTTTGAGTCGGTCTTCGATCTCGAGCCGTTGCTGCCTCGCGATAGAACCGTGATGAGCCCGCACGATGTCGTGAGTGACCTCACCCGTGACCGGATCAATCCCCACGCCGGCATCAGCAGCGGCAGCGTTCAACCGTGCGGCCAGGCGCTCCGCGCTGCGCCGGGCATTGCAGAACACGATCGTGGAGCGATGAGCGAGAATCTCGGTGAGGATCTCTGGCACCAGGCTGGGCCAGATCGAGCGTCGCGCTTCGGGATCTCCACTGGCGGCTGCCGGTGATGTCGACGGATCCGCCATGTCCTCAATCGGCACACTCACCCGCACATCGATCGTGCGCGCAGATCCAAGATCGACGATCTCCACCGGCCGAGCGGCACCGGCATCATCGAATCCGCCGAGGAATGCCGCGGTCTCCGACAGTGGCCGTTGAGTGGCCGACAACCCAATCCGTTGCACATCGTGCCCGCATAGCTCCACAAGCCGTTCGATGGACATCGCGAGATGTGCCCCTCGTTTGGTCGGGGCAAGCGAATGGATCTCGTCGATGATCACCGTGTCGACGTTGGCCAGAGTGCGTGAGGCCGACGAGGTCAACATGAGGTACAGCGACTCGGGCGTCGTGATCAAGATGTCGGGAGGGTGACGCTGCAAGCGTCGGCGTTCAGCTTGGTCGGTGTCGCCCGAGCGCACACCGACCGTCGGAATGCGCACCGGCATCCCGAGGCGTTCCGCTTGGTGAGCGACTCCGTTCAGCGGCGCACGCAGATTCCGTTCGACGTCCACAGCCAAGGCGCGCAGCGGCGAAATGTAGACAACCCTCGTGCCGGCGTCATCGCCGTCGACGGCATCAGCGATCGGTGTATTGACGAGACGATCGATGGCGGCGAGGAATGCGGCGAGGGTCTTACCGGTGCCGGTCGGGGCCGACACCAGCGTGTGGGCACCGCCGACAATCAACGGCCATGCCGCCTCCTGAGGAGGAGTCGGTGCGCCGAATGTCGACGTGAACCACGCCCGAACCGGCTCGCTGAACAACTGCACTGACCCGTCGATGGGCGCAGGGTAGACCGATCAGTGCGCCGCTGTCCCCACGTCCTCCACCACGCTGGGCGACGCGACGCCGCCAGGATCGCCCTACGATGACGGCATGCCAGCGCCCGGTGAGCACCACCCCGCGTTCGAGGAGTACTGCGAGTGCATCTTCGAGCTCGCCGAGGACGAGGTCGACGTGATCCAAGCACGTATCGCCGAACGTCTCGACGTGAGTCGGCCAGCGGTCAGCGAAATGGTGCGGCGCATGGAGTCCGAGGGGTTGATCACCACCGACGACGGCATCGTCCTCACCTCGGAGGGAACCGAACTGGCCCAGCGAGTTGTTCGTCGACACCGCCTCGCCGAACGATTCCTCACCGACGTCCTGCAGCTCTCATGGGCGGAGGCGCATCATGAAGCCGGCAAGTGGGAACACATCATGAGCGATGCGGTCGAAGCGGCCTTCGACCGCCTTCTCGACTCGCCCACCACCTGCCCCCACGGCAACCCCATTCCGGGCTCGGACTATGTCGACTCACCTGCTCACCCCCTCGCGGCTCATTCGGTCGGGAACGACTTCACCGTGCGCCGGATACCCGAAGAGCTCGAATTCGCACCGGGCCTCCTCGAATTCCTTGAGGATTCCGACATGGTGCCGGGGTCGGTAGGACGGGTCACAGCCGCATCGCCAGACGGGACGATCACCGTCGAAATCGGTGGGCGTCATGTTGGTGTTGGCGCCTTCGCTAGCGAGCGCATCCTGGTCGTGTGATGCCGCGCACCCACAGAGACGCCGCACGCGCTGTGCGTGTGGCCGCCACCGCCGTTGCGGTACTGACGATCAGCGCCTGCGGCAGCACCTATGTCGACGACGAACTTCTGGCAGAGTCCGCCGCGGCCACGAGCACGACGACGACCCCACCCGCCGCAACCGCGATGACGGCACCCGAGACTATCCCCACGAGTGATGTGGCCGCTGCGGTGACCGAATTGCGTTCGCTGCTCGATGCGCTGAGCGATGCCGTTGTCGATGACGACGATGACGCAGCTGCTCTGCTCACCGACGTTGACCGAGTATGGGCCGAGCTCGAACCGGCGTTGCGCGCGGATCACCCCGAAGCACTGTTCCCGGTGGAGCAGGCCGTGCTGCTCGCAACCACATCGGTGGAACGTCGGCGTCCTGCCGACGCGTCGAAGGGGGCGCTGATCCTGCGCGACCTCGCCGCAACCCTCACCGACTGAGCGCTGCTGCATCGACCTGCATGGCCGGCGGCAGGCCATGGGAATGCACCACGGTGAGCGCACGGGTGGCACGGGTGAGTGCCACGTACAACGATCGCAGGCCCTGCGCAGCGTCAGCGGCGATAGCCGCCGGTTCCACAACGACAATGCCGTCGAGTTCAAGTCCCTTCACGACGCTGATCGGCACGATGGTGACCTCCGAGCCCAGACCCGCCGTGGTGGCGACGGCAACCGAGTGACCTGCATCGGAGAGCGCCGCGCCGAGATCTGCGCACAGATCATCGGGGGCCACGACACCGATTGCTGCACGACCGAGAACACCGCGCAGGTGCTCGACTTCGGCCACCACCACATCGCCGAGTTCCTCACCGGAATCAACGGCGCGCAGACGCGGGGCATGTTCGCCGTCCCGTACCGACGTCGGAGCGCGAAGCCCCGGCGCAGCAGCAGCCATCACACGATCGGCAATCGCCATGATCTGCGCGGGGATGCGATACCCCACCGAGAGCCCGACGACGGTTGCGCCGCGACGTGACGGCAGATGCGCCACGATCTCCTCCCACGATGCGGGAACCCAGGTGCCTGTGGCCTGTGCGAGGTCACCGACGATCGTCATCGATCCGTTCAACGAACGTCGCGAGATCATCGCAAGTTCCATTGGGGTGAGATCTTGGGCTTCGTCGACGACGATGTGTCCGTAGGTGCGGATCTCATCGACGAGAGCGCCACCGCGGCGACCTGTGGGGCCAAGAGCTTCGCGCGCGTCGTCGAGCAGGGCCACATCAGCCGATGTCCACACCACATCGCCGACCGTTGCCGATCGCTCGCGATAGAGCGTGACCACGGTTGCCTCGTCGAGAACTCCGCGCGCAGCCGACTTCAGCAAAGCTCGTGAGCCGAACAGATCGTGCAACAGTTCCGCCGGGGTCAGAACCGGCCACATCCACTCGAGGGCCGCACGGATATCGGGGTGCCCACGAAGGTCGTCGCGCACGTCTGCCGGATCGGTATCGGGTCCGAAATCCATAGCAAGAGAGGTCCAGAACTCACTCTCGAGGAGTCGACGTGCCGGATTGTGCCGGCGCTGCCGTCGACGCATCGCCCCGACGAGACGACGTGACTCCTCGAC
>RFST01000121.1 GCA_009923855.1 Actinomycetota bacterium | reverse complement strand
AAGGAGGAGGGTGGCCGTCATAAGCCGTTCTTCAACAATTATCGTCCGCAGTTCTTTTTCCGTACGACGGATGTGACCGGGACGGTGGAGTTGCCGTCGGGTACGGAGATGGTGATGCCGGGTGACAATGTCACGATGACGGTGCAGTTGGGTAAGCCGATCGCGATGGATGAGGGTCTGCGGTTCGCTATTCGTGAGGGTGGTCGTACTGTGGGTGCGGGCCGCGTCACGAAGATCATCAAGTGACCTGTCGTTCGACGACATCTGACCGAGAGGACTGACATGGCCCAGAGCATCCGAATCCGACTGAAGGCGTTTGATCACGAGATCATCGATCAGTCCACGCGCAAGATCGTCGAGACGGTGAACCGTACCGATGCCGTGGTGCGTGGCCCGATCCCGTTGCCGACTGACAAGCACCGGTACACGGTGATTCGCGGTCCGCACGTGGACAAGGACTCACGTGAACACTTCGAGATGCGCATCCACAAGCGGTTGATCGACATCGTGAATCCCAATGCGAAGACGATCGACTCGCTGCAGCGCATCGAGTTGCCCGCCGGTGTGGACATCGAGATCAAGATCCAAAACGGCTGATCTCGATTCGTCGACTCATCGACAGCGATGCCCCGCACTTCGGTGCGGGGCATCGTCATGTCCGGGCCCAGGTGCGGGCTCGAATGCACACCGCAGCCGCGGCTGCGGCGCAACGGTGAGAACTCGGTGAGAACCGGCGGGCGTGGGTGGACGCGAGCCGGTGCGCTTGGTAGACCGACACCATGGCTGAACTTCCCCCTCCTATGAGCGGTGGTGGAGCCTCAGGTGGTCCAGTGCCTGCAGCGCCACCACATCCATCTTCGGCACCGGAACTCGTGGCGGTGGAGTCCCTAGAGCCGAATAGTGCCGGAGCCGTCGACTCCGACATCGGTGGAGGCACCGCAGAGAAGTCGAGCGGTCGTGCTCGCCGTCGTATTCCGACGCCGTTGGCGCTGCTTGTTGCGCTGGTTCTTGCGTTCGCTGCCGGCGCCACGCTGGACCGTGTCTTCGTCGACGTCGCCGATAATTCCGATAGCGCGACTGTTGGCGCCGAACCGAATGCGGTGCAGGTGGCTGTGGAGTCGGCATCGCAACGCGCCGATCGCGCTGAAGCCGCTGCCGATGAGTTTCTGGTGGGCGCCGAGCGCCCTGGCGCAGTCGGCACGGGGATCGACGTCGCTGCAGTCGCCGATCGGGTGGGCCCCAGCACGGTCACCGTGTTGTCAGCAGTCGACGGGTTTGGCGGCATCGGATCGACCGGCACCGGCATCATCGTGTCCGATAACGGCGAGATCGTGACCAACGCACATGTCGTCGAGTTTGCGGCATCGATCAGCGTGTTGCTCGCGGGCGAGACCGAGCCCACCCCGGCCGAACTACTCGCTCTCGACACGGGCAATGACCTTGCCCTGTTGCGTGTCGATGTTGAGGGTCTTCGGCCGGCCACCTTTGCCGCTCCGGGATCCACCCGTCTTGGCGACGAGGTGGTGGCCATCGGTTACGCGCTCAGCCTCGATGGTGCACCGTCGGTCACCCGTGGCATCGTGTCGGCGCTCAACCGCACGATCATCACTGCCAGCGGTGCTCTCGACGGTCTGGTGCAAACCGACGCTGCCATCTCGTCGGGCAACTCTGGCGGGCCGCTGGTGAATGCCAATGGTGAAGTCGTCGGCATCAACACCGCGGTGGCGCGCGGGTCGGCGACGACGGCCGCGAGCAATATCGGGTTCGCCATTTCGGTGGCTGAGGCCCTGCCGGTTCTGGCGTCATTGCGACGTGTGGCCGATGGTGAGGAGCGCCGTGAAGGGTTCTTGGGTGTGAATCTGGATGACCGTACAGACGGCGGCCTCGGGGCGTTGATCGTTGCGGTGCAACCCGATACCCCGGCTGCGGTGGCCGGTGTGGAGAACGGCGATGTGGTCATCGCGTTGGACGGCGCAGCCATCCAGGGCGCGGCAGGTTTGATTGCAGCGATTCGAGATCTCGAACCGGGGGATGTCACCGTGGTCACGGTGCGCCGCGGTGATGGCGTGATTGATCTCGCTGTCGAGCTCACCGAACGCCCCGTGTCCTGAGGTGTGCCAACGGCCCGGAGGGGTCGTGGTTGGAACGCGGTGAGGCACCGATAGCATTCCGTTCTCGTGCCCGGAGCAATTCGGTCACGAGAGACGTCCAACCGATGTCCGTGTGAGCCCGGAGTTAACCGGGGACCTCACGGCGACACCGTCTGCACGTGCTCCGCACGCCCTCGGGCAGCGGGGCACTTGTGTTGGAAACGACATGTGGATAGCCCCTCGGGGCTCGATCAACAGCAAAGGACAGGCCGTCATGGCAACAACCCCGATCGTCGGCGAGAAAGTCGGCATGACCCAGAAGTGGGTCGATGACCGCATCGTGCCGATCACCGTGCTGCGCGTGGAACCCATGCGTATTGTGCAGATCAAGACCACCGAGCGCGATGGCTACAACGCCCTGCAGGTCACCCATGGTGAGCGCGACGCCCGCAAATTGAACCAACCCGCCGCCGGTCACTTCGCCGCGGCCGGTGTGGCTCCGGGTCGGCGCCTCGTCGAACTGCGTGTCGAATCTGTGGATGGTTTCGAGGTCGGTGGCGAGATCACCGTGGCCGATTACGCCACGGGTGACCGCATCGATGTCACCGCCACCAGCCGCGGTAAGGGCTTTGCCGGCACCATGAAGCGCCATAACTTCAAGGGCCAGGGCGCCAGCCACGGTAACCACCGCAACCACCGCACGCCCGGCTCGATCGGTGCCTGCTCATTCCCGGGGCGTGTGTTCAAGGGTCTGCGCATGGCCGGTCACATGGGTGCCGAGCAGGTCACCACGCTGAATCTCGAGGTGGTCGATGCCGACACCGAGCGCAACCTGTTGCTCGTCAAGGGCTCGGTGCCCGGCGGCAACGGTGGCCTCGTCCACGTTCGTCCCGCCGTTAAGGCTGCGGTGAAGGGAGCCTGAAGATGACCCAGATCGCCGTCAAGAACCCTGCCGGCACCGATGCCGGCACCGTCGACCTCGACGATGCAGTGTTCGGTGTGCAGCCGAATGTGCCCGTCATGCACCAGGTTGTGACCGCTCAGCTGGCTGCTCGCCGTGCTGGCACCCAGAGCACCAAGACCCGTTCCGAGGTCTCCGGTGGTGGAGCCAAGCCGTATCGCCAGAAGGGCACCGGTAACGCCCGTCAGGGCTCCACCCGTGCGCCGCACTTCTCCGGTGGTGGCATCGCCCTCGGGCCGAAGCCCCGCTCGTACGCGCAGAAGACCCCCAAGAAGATGGTGCGCCTGGCACTGCGTTCGGCGCTGTCCGACCGCGCGGCCACCGGTGCCGTCACCGTGGTTGAGGCGTGGGACTTCGACACCCCCAGCACCAAGGCAGCCGTCGCCGCGCTGTCGGCGCTCGGCCTCGAGGGTCGCGTGCTCGTGGTGCTTTCCGATGCCGATGCGGCTGCCGCGTTGAGCTTCCGGAACATCCCCGAGGTCCAGATCATTCGTCCGGCCGAACTCAACGCCTACGACGTGCTCTGCAACGACCACATCGTGTTCACCCGCGCCACCCTGCCCAGCGCAGTGGCCACCGAGAGCGAGGCCGCCAAGTGAAGGATCCACGCGACATCATCATCGAGCCGGTCGTGTCCGAAAAGAGCTACGAGCTCATGGAGACCGGCGTCTACACCTTCAAGGTGGCCCCCGGAGCCTCGAAGCCCGAGATCCGTGCCGCCGTCGAGTCGATCTGGGATGTCCAGGTCCTGAAGGTCAACACCCTGAACCGCAAGGGCAAGCGCACGCGTGTCCGCGCCAGCAACCGGCGTGGCTCCAAGCCCGACACGAAGCGCGCCATCGTCACCCTCGCCTCCGGCGAGATTCCGTTGTTCGAGAACTGAGGACATCATGGCTATTCGTTCCCGCCGTCCCACCAGTCCCGGTCGTCGTTTCCAGACCTCGTCCGACTTCTCCGATATCACGCGCTCGACTCCCGAGCGGACCTTGTTGGCGAAGTCCTCAGGGTCGGGTGGCCGCAACAACTACGGCCGCAAGACCGCCCGTCACCGTGGTGGTGGCCACAAGCGCCGGTACCGAGTCGTCGACTTCCGTCGTGTGAAGGACGGCGTGCCGGGTCGCGTTGCGTCCATCGAGTACGACCCGAACCGCACATGTCGTATCGCGCTGATTCATTACGCCGACGGCGCCAAGGCCTACATCTTGGCTCCGAAGGGCCTCGAGGTCGGTCAGACCGTCCAAAGCGGCCAGGGCGCGGACATCCGCCCCGGTAATGCGTTGCCGCTGCGGTACATCCCGGTCGGTACCACGATCCACAACGTCGAGTTGCGTCCCGGCCAAGGTGGCAAGATCGCTCGCGCGGCGGGTATGGCTGTGCAGCTGGTCGCCAAGGATGGCGACTACGCCACCTTGCGTATGCCATCGACTGAGATGCGCCGCGTGTTGATCGACTGCCGCGCCACGGTGGGTGAGGTCGGCAACTCCGAGCATGAACTCATGAAGATCGGTAAAGCCGGTCGCAACCGCTGGAAGGGTGTGCGCCCGCAAACCCGTGGTGTTGCCATGAACCCGGTCGACCACCCCCTCGGTGGTGGCGAGGGTCGCTCCTCGGGTGGCCGCCCTGCAGTGTCGCCGTGGGGCAAGCCGGAGCGTCGCACCCGCGACAAGAACAAGTCCAGCCAGAAACTGATCGTCCGTCGCCGTCGCAGCGGCAAGGGTCGCCGCTGAGTCGGGAGAGGTAGGAAACGATGTCACGCAGTCTGAAGAAGGGGCCCTTCGTGGACGAGCATCTGCTCGCCAAGGTCGACGCCCAAAACACCGCCGGCGAGCGCAAGGTCATCAAGACCTGGTCACGCCGCTCCACGATCATTCCCGACATGGTCGGTCACACCATTGCGGTGCACGATGGTCGCAAGCACGTCCCGGTGTACATCACCGAGTCGATGGTCGGCCACAAGCTCGGCGAGTTCAGCCCGACCCGTACGTTCAAGTTCCACGCCGGACAGGAGAAGGGGGCGAGGCGCTGATGACCGGTCCCAAGACCAACGAGGGTGCCACCGCGGTTGGTGAGCGCACCGGCACCAAAGCCGTTGCCCGCCACATCCGTTCGTCGGCGTTCAAGGCCCGCCCGGTCCTCGATCTGATCCGCGGACTCGATGTGCGTCGCGCTGATGAGGTGTTGATGCTGACCGAGCGTGGTATCGCCCGCGATATCCGTAAGGTGCTGCGCTCCGCCGTGGCCAATGCGGTGAACAACGACGGCCAGGATGTCGACGAGTTGTTCGTCGTCGCGTGTTTCGCCGATGAAGGCTCGACCCTCAAGCGTTTCCGCCCGCGGGCGCGTGGTCGTGCCACACGCATCCGTAAGCGCACCTGTCACATCACGGTGATCGTGGCGCGCATGAGCGACGAGCGTCTGGAGATCCTGCGCGCGAAGGCTGAGGGTGCATCTGCATCGGCGTCTGCTGCCCGCCGCGCTCGCGTGGAGGCCAGCCGTCAGCGCGCCGAGGCGGCCAAGGCTGCTGTTGATGCCGCCGATGACGACGAAGCAATGACCGACGAGGCGATTGCCGACGACGTGGCTGCTGATGAGATCGCTGCTGACGCCACCGAGGCTGAGGCCACCGAGGCTGACGCTGTTGAGGCCGACGCGGCGGACGATGGCGACGACGCCGCTGACGATGCCGCCGACGCGGTCGCAACCGACGATGGCGCTGAAGCCGACGAGACCGACGAGACGGAGAAGAACTGATGGGCCAGAAGATCAACCCCTACGGCTTCCGCCTTGGCGTGAGCACCGACTGGAAGAG